>NZ_LZHM01000101.1:0-2493 GCF_001690875.1 Gilliamella sp. wkB18 | reverse complement strand
AAGTGTTTCCATACTTACTGTCATACCAATATACAGCTGATACGAGCCATAAGCCGAAGCAGTGACAGAATCGATTAACAAATTTTAACTAACAGGTAATAACTGATGAAAACACAAATCAAAAAAGTCTTAATATTAGGTAGTAGTTTACTGATGTTATCGTTACTGACAGGGTGCGATTTTACCGATTATAAAACGCGAATTCAAAGGGAAAACGATATTAATAACCCAACAGGAAATAAATCAGTTTGTTTGGCTGTGGGAGATTTAACTGAGGATATGTATCCTTATACTATTAACTATGTTGAAGGCGAAATTGATCCGAAAGAGCCTTATGATAAAGTAAAGCAAAATAGAAGATTGAACTTGAAGCTATCCCTCTATGCCAAAGAGGGATTATTTACCGAAGAGCTAGTTGGTCATGATGGAGATAAACCTCTGTACCGTTACGATTTAACAGAGGAAGGGCGTAAATATCTTGATAAAAAATGGAGGGGGGGAACGAATTTCTGCTTTGGAAAAGTGGTGGTTGAAAAAATTGATAAGGTTGATGATCAAATGCAAGGGGTAAGAATGGTGATTTTTTATTACCATATGGAAAACGTGCCAAACTGGATAAAAAATAAGGATATTTATAGCTTATATAAAGGTTATGGCGGTTTAGAAAAAGCTGTATTGGGGGGTAGCCCTAGAGGCGCACATTATTACAGTTTTAAGTCTGATGGTAGCCTACGTTTGATGAGCGGTCAGAGTGGTGGATTAGTTTTATAAGCGTAAATCATGGCGTTATTGCTAACAATTTGATTTTTTTATAAACAAAATAAGCAGTGAGTTTATTTATGATAAACCAACTATTCAAAAAAATCTTAATATTAGGTAGTAGTTTACTGATGTTATCGTTACTGACAGGGTGCGATTTTACCGATTATAAAACGCGAATTCAAAGAGAAAACGATATTAATAACCCAACAGGAAATAAATCAGTTTGTTTGGCTGTGGGAGATTTAACTGAGGATATGTATCCTTATACTATTCAATATATTGAAGGCGAAATTGATCCTGATGATGCATGGGATAAAATTGCCGCCAATAATGAGCTTAATTTAAAACTATCCCTCTATGCCAAAGAGGGATTATTTACTGAAGAGCTGGTTGGTCATGACGGCGATAAGCCTCTGTACCGTTATAATTTAACGGATGAAGGTCGTAAATACGTAGATTGGTGGGGGGGGACTAACTTCTGCTTTGGTCGGGTTGTGGTTGACAAGATAAGAAAGATTGATAATAAGGATAACGGTAAGCGTACTGTCTACTTTGATTTCCATTTAGAAAATGTGCCAAATTGGATAAAAAATAAGGATATTTATAGCTTATATAAAGGTTATGGTGGACTCAAAGAAGGTGTAACTGGACAAATTATTGAAGGTGGTGCTCATTACTATAGTATTTCTTATGATGGTACGTTGCGCTTAAAGATAGGGCTTAGTGGTGCTTATGTTCTGTAATATTGTTTTAATTCATTAGATTACTGTTAAGTTTAAGATTTGCGGGGTAAAAAGTGTTTCCATACTTACTGTCATACCAATATACAGCTGATACGAGCCATAAGCCGAAGCAGTGACAAAAGCGATTAACAAATTTTAACTAACAGGTAATAACTGATGAAAACACAAATCAAAAAAATCTTAATATTAGGTAGTAGTTTACTGATGTTATCGTTACTGACAGGGTGCGATTTTACCGATTATAAAACGCGAATTCAAAGAGAAAACGATATTAATAACCCAACAGGAAATAAATCAGTTTGTTTGGCAGTGGGGGATTTAACTGAGGATATGTATCCTTATACTATAAAATATATGCCTGGTTATCATAAAGATTTACATTATCGTGACCCAATTTATGTTAATCATAAATTAAATAAACGATTAGCCCTCTATGCTAAAGAGGGATTATTTACCGAAGAGCTGGTTGGTCATGACGGCGATAAGCCCCTGTACCGTTACGATTTAACAGAGGAAGGGCGTAAATACGTAGATTGGTGGGGAGGCACTAACTTCTGCTTTGGTCGGGTTGTGGTTGAGAAAGTTACGGGAGTTGACGACCAATTACAAGGTCAGCGGGTGATCATTTTTACCTACCATTTAGAAAATGTGCCAAATTGGATAAAAAATAAGGATATTTATAGCTTATATAAAGGTTATGGTGGACTCAAAGAAGGTGTAACTGGACAAATTATTGAAGGTGGTGCTCATTACTATAGTATTTCTTATGATGGTACGTTGCGCTTAAAGATAGGGCTTAGTGGTGCTTATGTTCTGTAATATTGTTTTAATTCATTAGATTACTGTTAAGTTTAAGATTTGCGGGGTAAAAAAGTGTTTCCATACTTACTGTCATACCAATATACAGCTGATACGAGCCATAAGCCGAAGCAGTGACAGAATCGATTAACAAATTTTAACTAACAGGTAATAACTGATGAAAACACAA
>NZ_LZHM01000100.1:0-1671 GCF_001690875.1 Gilliamella sp. wkB18 | reverse complement strand
TCTTCGGCGATGCCTAAAGTGTCTTCCAGCACGACGCCGCAGGATATCGGTTTATCCCCTTGGTATAATTGATTGGTATGTAGCACATATTTTAATTTTTGGTCTTTTAAACGGGTAAACCCATGTACCGATTCAAAATTATCAAGATGCTCATCAAAACGAAATTCCAGTACTTTGCTGTTTTCTGCTTGGTAAGTTTGATAACTACTACCAAAAATATCTTTAAACGGTACGGCTCGGTTGCCAGTTGCCTCAGACGGTGAGTCTTTGAGTTTTTGTATATCAATTTGGGTAAAACGGGATAGCGCTTGGCTATCTTGTTCTTGTAGGTAATCATCAATGGTTGTTTTCGACCAAGGTCGTGAACAATAAGCCACCCAAGCTTGCGTAAAGTTTTTATCATCAAGATTGATGAACGATGCCGGAATAGAATGGCAAGCTTTGTTACACGCTTTTGATAAAGGTCTTGGCTCGGTATTGGGCAGGTCATGGTAGTTTCTTAAACGTAGTGCCCCATCAATGCATTCATACGCATGGAGTATTCGGCTATGGATGTCGTCGCCTTTTTGTTGCATCACATACACATAACCTTTACGCAAAATACGCAGTACATAGCTATAATATTCTAATGCCTCTTCTGGCATGCGGTTTTTAAAATCTAAATTTTTAGCGTAATCGGCTAACTCTTGATAAGTGGCGTTGACTTTTTTTGTTAAACTCGACGTTGTTTTTATCACAGCCTGACGCAGTAAAAAAACCGGTAGCCCAGTTCGTTCACAGACAGGGCAAGCGCCCGATGCTTGGATTACATTTTCTAACGCAAGGTTTGCTGCTTTCTTCATCTTATATCCTTTATTGCTTGTTTTATTTGTTATTCGTTAATCGAAAGTGATGAGATTTCAAGGTGAATCTGGGCGTTAATAACGTGTTTTGAGAATGTGCTCGGCTCTTTTTGCGCTTTGGCTATTTGTTCAAGCACGTTAGGCTGCTGAGTAAATGCAGTTTGGTACCTTAAGCCATTTAATCCCCAAAATTGAATATCGTTAGCGTCAGTTAAGCCTAATTGATAAGCTTGTTCAACCAGTTGTGTTGCTTGCATAATCACCTTGTTATCAAGGGGGAGCCGTTTTTGTTCTGTATAGTATGTTCGGTTATTTGCCCATAAATTGACTAAGTTTTGAATCATTATCAAATTTTTTAAGCGATTGCCGTAATTTTCACTCCAACTTTCGGCAATATTGGCGGTGTCATCGGCGGTAAAACGGATAAACTGCCCACCATGAATCGATGGGTAGTAGTAGTTTGCAATTTGGGTTAATTGTGATTTTAGCCATGCGTTGTCTTCTTTGCTCGCTACTTCTTGCAGAAATTGCATTCGAAATGGTTCAAAAAAGGGGTAATAACGCCGATGCAATGCATTGGCAATGGTATTGCCAATATTGATTAGTTGTTTTGCCAGTACCGATGGTTTAAGGTCTGTAACAATATAAGCACAAATATAACGCTTTGACTCAAAACATTCGTTTGCTGCTTCAAAGCCAATTCTATCCAATATTGGGCTTTCTAAAAATTCATCGGGTTCGGCAAGTTTAACCAGTGTTGGGCAGACGCTTGGGTCATAATCTAAATCCGAACGTAAAACTTGCGTGAGTTTTTTTTCGCTAAATGGGT
>NZ_LZHM01000099.1:0-99407 GCF_001690875.1 Gilliamella sp. wkB18 | reverse complement strand
CCATGCCGAACTCAGAAGTGAAACGCCGTAGTGCCGATGGTAGTGTGGGTATTACCCATGTGAGAGTAGGGTGCCGCCAGACTTTTTAAATTATAGAGAGCCCAGCAGAGATGCTGGGCTTTTTTACGTCTATTAAATAAATTATATAAATGTATGTTAAATAGAATTTATTTAATGTGTAATATGATAAAATCAGTATAGGAATATAATGAAAACATTAATAGCTTTTAATAAACCGTTTAATGTTGTCACTCAATTTTCGCCTCATGAAAAATATCAGACACTAAAAGACTTTATTCCTTTACCACAAGTTTACCCGGCAGGTAGGTTGGACACCGATAGCGAAGGGCTACTTTTATTAACTAATGATGGTAAGTTACAAGCTAAAATCAGCTCACCAAAATTTAAGTTACCAAAAACTTATTGGGTTCAAGTAGAAGGATTAATTAGTCAACAGGCTATAGATAAATTAAAGCAAGGAGTCCAACTAAAAGAATTTTATACAGCATCGGCGGCAGCGACTATTTTAGAAGAGCCTATAAATTTATGGCAAAGAATACCACCTATTAGGGAACGTAAAACTATTTTTACCTCATGGTTAAGCATCACTATAACTGAAGGGAAAAATCGTCAAGTACGAAGAATGTGTGCTGCTGTTGGCTTTCCATGCTTGCGTTTAATTAGAGTTCAAATTGGAGGATATAATTTATTTACTCATCACTTACCTTTAGGTCAATGGAAAATAATAAAATTAGATGAACTTTATTGATCATAAATACCAATACTTGTATAAGGGAAATGATTTTTTATTTTTTGCTGTTTTATTGTAGGGAATATTTATACTGCTGCATTTAGTTATTTTTATGGAGAAAAATCTAGGCAAATTTTCAAAAATTCATCCATTTTTCCACTTTTTTAGCAACTGAATAAGCAATATTTTTTATAGAAATATTGCTTATTAGCTTTAGTATTAACCTAAAAGTAATGCATCATCAGAGACTTTCTCGCCACGAGTTTTTTCAAACATATCTAATAAATCAGTAACTGTTAATTTATTTCGTTGTTCTCCAGATACATCAAGTACAACTTGGCCTTGATGAAGCATAATTGTTCTATTACCGTATTCTAAAGCTTGTTTCATCGAATGAGTAACCATCATAGTCGTTAAATGATTTTGGGAAACGATATCATTAGTTAGATCTAGAATAAACTGTGCTGTTTTAGGATCAAGAGCGGCTGTGTGTTCATCCAGTAAAAGTATTTTTGAAGACTGTAAGGTTGACATTAATAAACTTATAGCTTGTCTTTGTCCCCCAGAAAGTAATCCGATCATATCCGATAACCGATTTTCAAGCCCTAAATTTAAAGTCGCAAGCTTTTGTTCGAAAGTTTTTCTAAGTTTACGGTTGAGGGCTGGCAATAATTTAAAACGATGCCCGCGGTTATAAGCAATTGCTAGATTTTCTTCAATGGTTAAGTTTTTACAAGTACCAACCATTGGATCTTGAAATACCCTAGCAACCATACCAGATCTTTTCCATGCTGGATGGCGAGTTACATTTTTTCCATCAATGATTATATCTCCTGAATTGCCAAATAGATCTCCGCTAATCACATTAAGTAAAGAGCTTTTTCCGGCTCCATTGCTACCAATAATAGTAACAAATTCTCCTTCATTAATATTCAAGTTAAGACCACGTAATACGTAATTTTCTATTGGTGTGCCTTGATTAAAGGTTAATTGCAATTGCTCAACTTTAAGCATATTTATTTCCTCTTTTTTTCGAGTATTTTTTAAGTTGCTTAGGTAGTACAAGTGCAAGTACAACCAATATTGCTGTAATAAGGTTTAGATCTTCTGTTCCAACCCCTATTTCTTGAAGAAATTCATTACTTAGTGCAAAAGCAATAAATAAGCGATAAAGGATTGAACCCAAAATAACGGCAAGCATAATAGCCCATATACGTTTAGTTGGAAATATACTTTCACCAATGATTATGGAGGCAAGACCAATAACAATTGTTCCAACACCAATAGTTATATCAGCACTACCTTGAGTTTGCACAAATAAAGAACCTCCAAGAGCTATTAAACCATTTGATATCGCCATTCCAAGAATGGTAATCCTACCAGTTGGAATACCTTGAGATTTTGCCATTCTTTGATTGGTCCCAGTTGCTCTTAAAGCTAATCCTATTTGTGTATTAAGAAATAAATTTAGCAACATCCAAAATACAATAACAAATCCGAAAATCATAAGAGGTTGTACGATGTACTGATTGCTATAATCTTCTGTTATAAACGGTGAGAAAATCGTGTTGGCATCAAGTAATGATAAATTAGGCGAGCCGGCCATTTTGGGTGTTTCATCCATAATATAAGGAGCTAATCCTAATATTCTCAAATTGATAGAATAAAGCCCTATCATAACAATAATACTTGATAATAATTGTAATATATTCAGTTTAACATATAGTAATCCAGTCATTGCACCAGCAATACAACCCGCACACATACCAAGTAATGTGGCAATCCAAGGATCAATACCAATATATATACATAAACCACAGATTGCTCCACCAAGAGGGAAACTAGCATCAGCAGTTAAATCTGGGAAATCCAGTAAACGAAAGGAAATAAATACACCTAAACTAACTAGCGCATAAATGAGTCCAATCCCGATTGAGCCTAATAAAAATTCAAACGACATGAAAATATCCAATAATAGTTGTCGCCTAATAGGCGGTTTAGTTATAAAGAATAAAATTATTTTTCAATAATTTTTGTGGCTGATTTTAATACATCTTCAGATAAAGTAATATTTTGGCGCTCAGCTATTTTCTTGTTAATAGTTAACTGAACGACATTTCCTATCTGTGGCGGAATATTACCTGGCTTTTCACCATTAAGTATACGTATAACGATTTTACCAGCTTGGCGACCAAGATCATAATAGCTCATTCCTAAAGCTGCAATTGCGCCTCGTTCTGCTGAATCAGGATCGGAAGCGATAAGAGGAATTTTACTTTCATTAGCTACTTTAGCTAATGCTTCATAAGCAGAAATAACATTATTATCTGTTGTAGTATAAATTAAATCGACTTTACCTTTTAAGCTTCTTGCTGCTGTTGAAATGTCAGAAGTACGTTGAGCAGGAACAGCTATAATTTTCATATCGCGTTTTTCAAGTGAAACCTGTAGTTGTTTTAATATGATAGTTGAATTAATTTCACTTGGACTATAAACATAACCAATATTTTTAGCATCAGGCTTTATTTTTAATATCATATCAATTTGTGAATCTAATGATAAAGCATCAGAAACACCTGTGACGTTGGTTTTTGATGCTTCCCAACTTGGTGTTAATTTTGCTGCGACAGGATCTGTGACAGCAGTGAAAATAATAGGTATAATCTTTGTTGTTGCGACTAAAGCTTGCGAGCTTGGTGTTGCTATACCAATAATGACATCTGGTTTATTAGCGACAAATTGTTTAGCTATTTGAGCGGCATTAGCGCTGCTACCTTGTGCACTTGAAAATTGTAATTTCAAGTTTTTTCCAGCTATATAGCCATTATCTTTAAGTTCATCTTCAACTCCTTTACGAACATTATCTAATGCAGGATGTTCAACAATTGCAGTAATTGCAACATATTTTTGCTTTGTTTGAAAATCCGCTGATGATGAAAAGGCTATAATCGAGAAAAGCAGCATGATAAATTTCAGAATTGGATGGCGCATTTAGGTACCTATGTAATATTTATTTTACAGCCAAATTGAATATTCATTTAATATAAATCGAATTATAATATTTTTCTAGAGTGAAAAACAAGTTGATTGTAAATTTTTAATTACAACCCGTTAATTATACTTATATAAAGAAGATTAGTTTTATAAATTTTAATCTATTAGTTTACCGTTATATGAAATTATGAAGGAAAGAAAGCATAAAGGAATTTGAATTTTCTATTATAACTTATAATATGCTTTGCTATATCTAAATAGCGCACAAAGCGCCTTTAGATAAAAAGCCATTTACTTTTTGGGGAACAAATACAATAATTATTGACCAATAACCTTATAAGCTGAGCTGATAATTTGTGGTGATAAATTTATACCTTGCTTTTGTGCGGCATCAAGATTGATGACAAGGCGCAATGCTTGACCTATTTCTGGTGTAATGCTTCCTGTTTTTTCACCTTTCAATATTCGAACCACTAATTTTCCTGATTGCCGACCAACATCATAATAACTCATACCATAAGCCGCGACAGCTCCATGTTCAACGGCGTCTGGAAATGATGCTAAAAGTGGGATTTTATTTTCATTAGCAAATTTTACTAATGATTCATAAGCTGAAACCACGTTATTATCTGTTGTAGTATAGATTAAATCTACTTTACCTTTTAATGTATTTGTTGCTGTTGATATGTCAGCAGTTCGTTGTGCAGGGACGGCAACTAATAAAATATTTTGTTTACTTAAATAGGTTTTTAGATTTTTTAAAACCACTGTAGAGTTTATTTCGCTTGGACTGTAAATGTATCCAACTGATTTAACATTGGGTACGATTTTTTTCATAAATTCGATTTGTGGAATAATTTCTTGATAATCGGAAACACCAGTAATATTCGAACCTGTTGGTTTCCAGTCTTTAATTAACTTAGCTGCGATAGGATCAGTAATTCCAGCGAACACAATTGGGATTTTCCTAGTAGCTGCCGCGGTTGCTTGAGCACTAGGTGTGGCAATTGCTACGATAACATCAGGTTTAGCAGAGATAAATTGCCTTGCAATTTGAGCTGCTGTTGCACTACTTCCTTGTGCACTTTTATATTGTACATTTAGATTTTTATTTAATATAAAGCCATTTTCTACTAATTCATCTTTAACTCCATCACGAATTTGGTTTAAGGAGGGATGTTCAATAATTGCTGTAATGGCGACGTTTTTAACGATATCAGCAAAGCTAAAAGATGGCATTGCTAACAGTATAACTATCAATGATAAATAACGGTTCATTTAGATAAACTCATAAACTAGTACAGTGATTCATTTTAGCTTTATTAAGCAAAAATGTTAAGTTGTATTTGACTATTAAGCATGATCACTGTTTTAGTATAAATATGAACAAAGTATTGCAGTATATAGAAACTAGCGTGTTTTTATATGGATAAAAATATTTCTATCAAAGAAAATTTTATTTTAAAATTGATTAATATGACAGCTAGAATGAACTAATATTAGTTACTTTGGAAATACAAATGGATTGATCCCACTTTTTGCAAAGCCTTCTTCTTCTGTTTTTATATCTAACATAAGAGAACCAATATCATCTGCGACTACTTCAATATATGGGTCTTTATCTTGATCAAATATTTTTAAATAGCTTTGGCAAACACCACAACATTCTGTTTTGATCGCAGATAATTCGTTATTTAGCGAAAAATATTCAATATCTTTTAGATTATCACAGCATGTGCATTTAACACGTGGTACATACCATTCACTTTCACATAAACTACAATGTAAGTATCGTAGCCCATTATTACTGCCAAGCTGAATAACGCTAGCTACAGGCATACAATTACAAACAGGGCATAACCAGTGCTGGTGGCTATTTTCTGCTACAGCTTTACCTTTGATTTGACTAGCAAGTTGACTGTAATGAATTGATAATGCCGACCATATAAATACAGCTTCATTACCATCTACATGATTGTACTCTTTATTAAGTAAATGAAATGCTTTATGTTGTAATTGCTCAGTATCATTTTTTTTTAATTGTTGAATAACGAATGCAACTTGTTCTGTTGTATTAGAAAGTAAATGCAATAGCGTTTTTAAATAATCTTGCCAAACATAAGTAAGCGGCAAGTTTTCTAAAGTTAATGGTGGTTTGTCATTGTTTAATAGATGAGATAGATCGGTATTAATGGGATTATTTTTAATTATTTCAGCTTGTTGTTCAACAATTGTGGAACAAAAAATCAAATAGCTAGACAGTGGACTTTCTTTAGCAAGCGCTTTCAAACGTTTTGCTCTACGCATATACAATGTATTCGGGGACGGATAAAAAAGTAATGGAATTTGTCTAATAACAGAATTTATATTATGTTGTTCAAGTTGCTCTTGTTGGATGATTTTAATGCTCATTATCGCTTACCATTCATGACTATTTTATCTAAAATTAAATTATTAATTTAGATAACTCCGCTGATTACTACCAGCGGATAATATCTATTAAAATTAATAATGATTATTAAGTGTTTTTTTGTTCTGCTTTTGCTTTTTGAATAATACTTGATTGTTCATTCGCTTGTAGTTCTTGTTGATAAATTTTTTTCATTTCTTCTTCATACCATAATGAGTGATTTTTATGCGCCCACGCACGTGAAACATAACCCGTAATCATTCCTTTTATTGAACCTTTGACCCAAAACGCCATATAAGCATGACCAATAGCAAGCAAAATTAGACAAATAGCAGCAAATGAATGGAAAAATATTGCAATGCGAACAATTTCAATTGAAAAGTAATCCGAAATGTATCTACGCCACATAATCATTCCTGTAACAAATAACACAGAAATTAAACCCATAATACACCAGAATAAAAATTTCTGACCGACATTGTATTTGCCAATAGGGATACCTTCTTCTTTACCCATAATGACGAATTTAAAGTTTTTTAACCACATAATATCATTTTTATTCGGGATATTGTGATGAGCAAGTTTTAAGAACATAAACATTAATAAAACAAATACAAAACAACCAATAATTGGGTGTAATACCCTAACTAATTGTGGTGTACCTAGTACTAATCCAAATAGTTTAATTGATGGAAAAAACAGCGATAAACCAGATAATGTAGTTAATATAAACAGGAAAACCATACACCAATGACAAAAACGAACTATAAGTGGTGTTCTTAATATCATTCCTTTCTTATTCATGATGATCCTCTTGATATAATGGATTATTCTTACTTCTAAAAGTAGGTAGTCCTAAACGTTTTCTTGCTTGTTTATCTGCTTCTTTCTCATGTTCTATATCTTCTTTATCGACTTCAATAGCTCCAACGCCCATGTAATGGAAAAGAAGTCCACTAAAAGTTGCAATAAACGCTGCAGCTGATAGCGGTTTCCAAGCTCCTTTCCAGAATTTAACTAGTTCGCTAATTTGCGGTTCATTTGGTAGACCATGGTAAAGCTCCGGTTGATCAGAATGGTGCAAAACATACATAACGTGAGTACCACCGACAGCTTGAGGATTATAAAGCCCAGCATGTTCGAAACCACGTTTTTTTAGATCTTCAATGCGATGCTCAGCATGGCGAATCATATCTTGTTTTGTTCCAAAATGAATAGCACCAGTAGGGCAGGTTTTAACGCAAGCTGGCTCTTGTCCAACTGCCACCCGATCAACACATAAAGTACATTTATAAGAACGATTGTCTTCTTTGCTTACTCTTGGTATGTTGAATGGACACCCTACAACGCAGTAACCACAACCTATACAATGCTCTGATTGAAAATCTACAATACCATTAGCATATTGGATAATTGCACCTTCAGAAGGGCAGGATTTTAAACAACCAGGATCAGAACAGTGCATACAGCCATCTTTACGGATAAGCCATTCGAATTTTCCGTTAATTTCAACTTCTGAGTAACGCATAACTGTCCAAGCTTTAGGCTCTAAATCAGCTGGATTATCGTATACCCCAACAGTATTACCAATTTCTGCACGGAGATCATTCCACTCACTACAGGCAACTTGGCATGCTTTACAACCAATACAAGTGGTTACATCAATTAATTTTGCTACTTCTTGCTGATAATCTCTTGCTCGTGGAGCAGGGGTCAAATCATTAGTTGCTGAGCGGCGGATGATATCTTGAGTTTGTAATGACATATTTATTCTCCCATCTTATGCCACTGTGGTAACTTTTTCGATATTGACTAGGAATGACTTATATTCAGGTGTTTGTGAATTTGCATCTCCCCAATGAGGTGTCAATTCGTTGACTAAAAAACCTTTTTTAGTTTGCCCGGTGAAGCCCCAGACAATTGGTATTCCAATAGTTTCGATCTCTTTACCATCTACTGTCAAAGTTGGTAAGCGTTTTGTCACAACTGCTTTCGCTTTAATATAGCCGCGATTAGATGTTATCTTTACTGTATCACCAAGTTTTATTCCCTTTTTATTGGCAAGATTTTCACTTAATTCAATGAATTGCTCTGGTTGTGTAATTGACGCTAACCTTGTATGTTGTGTCCAAAAATGGAAGTGCTCAGTAATACTATAAGTTGTACCAACATAAGGGAATTCATTAGCATTACCTAATCTTTCTAAATCTTCTTTAAATGCTCGAACAACTGGGTTATTTATCTGATTTGGATGTAAAGGGTTATTTGAAATAGGCGTTTCAAATGGTTCATAATGCTCAGGAAAAGGACCATCAACCAATCTATTTAAGCAAAATAATCCACCCAAACCATCATTATTCATAATAAATGCGCCAGCACCAGAGCTTGGTGACAATGTTGTGGTGAAATCAGCCACATCATTACCATCCCAGCTTGAACCATTCCATTTTACTAATACTCGTTTAGGATCCCATGGCTTACCATTTTCATCAGCAGAAGCGCGATTATAAAGGATTCTTCGATTCATTGGCCAAGCCCATGCCCAACCGGCATGAATTCCTTTACCTGATGGATCACTTGGATCTCGTCTAGCCATTTGATTACCTTGCTCTGTCCATGAGCCACAGAAAATCCAAATACCTGATGACGTTGTGCCATCGGCTTTTAATTGTGAAAAGCCACTAAGTAACTGCCCTTTTTTGAGAATAAGGTTATCATTATCATCGATTAAATCAGCAAGTGCACGACCATTGCATTCTTTAGCTAACTCTTCCGCAGCAGGTCCTCTAGGATCTTGGTAATCCCATGTTAATTTATTAATAGGCTCATGATATGCACCACCTTCTTCGGCATAGAGTTCTTTAATTCTTAAAAAGATACGAGCGATGATTTCAGGATCATATAATGATTCATAAGGAGGTCTGGCTGCAGCCCAATGCCACTGTAATAAACGAGAAGAGTTAACAATGGTCCCGTTTTCTTCGGCAAAACAATTGGAGGGAAGTCTGAAAACTTCAGTTTGAATCTTACTTGGATCAACATCATTTGACTCGCCGTGGTTTTTCCAAAACTCGGCTGTTTCTGTTGGTAATGGATCAATATTAACTAAGAATTTTAAATTTGATAAACCTTCGCGAATACTATTTTTATCAGGTAGAGCAGCAAGAGGATTAAATCCTTGGCAAATAAATCCATTAGCCTCACCATCGCGCATCATTTTACTAAATCTTAAAATATCGTAAGTTTTATCCCATTTAGGTAGCCAATCAAATCCCCAATTATTGTCTTTAGTCGAATTATTTCCATACATAGACTTCATAAAACTAACAAAGAATTTAGGGTAATTACCCCAAAAATTAACCTCAGTTGGACCAAGTGGTTTTGGTGTTTTTTCTTCTAAATATTGCTCTAATGAAACTTGAGAATCTTTCGGTAACTCGAGATAAGCAGGTAATCGATTAGATAATAAACCCACATCGGTTAATCCTTGAATATTTGAATGTCCACGTAGCGCATTAATACCTCCTCCCATTATACCAATATTGCCAAGAATTAGTTGAATCATGGCGGCAGCACGAATAATCTGTGTGCCATAAGTATGTTGAGTCCAACCTAATGCATATAAAAAAGTAGCGGCTCTATCATTAGTTTTAGTGCTGGCTAGGGAACGACAAACATGTAAAAAGCCTTCAATAGGACTACCTGTTATCTGATTGACTATTTCGGGAGTGTAACGGCTAACGTGTTGCTTAAGTAGATTCCAAACACAGCGGGGATGCTTTAGCGTTTTATCTCGTAGGGCATAGCCATTTACATCTTTTTGATATGCCCAGCTGGTTTGATCATATTGTTTATTTGAGGCATCATAGCCACTAAAAAGCCCATTATTTACATTAAAATTAAAGTCATCTCGAATAATCAGAGCAGCATTACTATGGGTGATTAAATAATCGTAATTCACTTCATTATGGGTAATAAGGTAATTAACAATACCTAATAAAAATGCAATATCTGATCCTGCACGGATTGGTACGTAATGATCAGCAACAGATGCGGTTCGATGAAAACGTGGATCAATAGCAATTATTTCTGCTCCATTAGTAATCTTAGCTTCAATAGCCCATTTAAAGCCTACAGGATGAGCCTCGGCAGCATTTCCTCCCATTACGATGATTACATTAGCATTTTTTATATCATTCCAGTTGTTAGTCATTGCGCCTCGACCATAAGTTGCTGCTAAGCTTGATACTGATGGTCCATGGCAAACTCTTGCTTGTGTTTCAAGACTTAACATGCCTAATGATCGGGCTATTTTAAATGCTAACCAACCTGTTTCATTGCTTGCGGCTGAGGTGACAAGCCAACCAGTGGTTGTCCAACGGTTGACAGTTGTACCTTTTTTATTTTTTTCAATAAAATTTTTATCACGGTCATCTTTCATTAGGTGTGCAATACGATCAATGGCCTCATCCCAACTAATACGCTGCCATTTATCTGATCCTGGAGCTCGATATTCAGGGTATTTAATACGTTGTTCACTTTTGATATAGTCGAGCACGCCTGCACCTTTCGGACAAAGTGAACCGCGGCTAACAGGGTGATCAGGATCTCCTTCTACATGGAATATGGATGATTCGGCATTTTTTGCGCCATCTCCACGGCTATAAAGTAACATTCCACATCCTACAGAGCAATAGGTACAGTTGTTACGGGTTTCCTTTGATTTCAATAATTTAAATTGGCGAGTTTGTGCAAGTGCTACATTTGGAGCAAATCCCAGTGTAGCTACCGTTGTTCCAGCCATACCACCAGCACAGATCTTGAAGAACTGTCTACGGTTAAATAGCATAAGGACTCCTTAAAAAGCTGACATTACATTATTTGGTTTATTATATTGAAGGTAATAAACATCCTTACTATTTGTAATGATAATATTTAATGAAATGGAAATAAAGGAAAAAACAGGAATGAATGCATGAAATTTGATGTGAGTCAAAAAATAGATAAAATAACAGTATTATTTTAAGTAATTACTATAAAAACCATAAAATTTATTTTGAGAAGATGGTAAGAAAAAATTGGTAATAATTTGTGAGGCTAAAAAAATATAAATCGCATGTTTATCGTGGTACTTTTTCCTTCATTAAATTACAACTTAAGTATTGCTTGCCTATCAGCAAGGCAAGCATAAATAATTTATTTAGGATTAATTTCTTCAATTGTTTGCATCACTCGTGTTGTTATAAGCGGTTTGAGTATAGTATTCATTTGTTCAATCTTTAAGACGTTAGTCCCGTTTTGGTCATCTAAATAACCTTGTTCACGTAATGCAATAACCAAAGTTGAAAATACGCCTTTATCAAAAAATTCAGGGGCATTAATACCGTGTAATACTGATAATCTTTCAGCAATTAACCGAGCTTCTTTTTCTAAAGAAGATCGGCTGATAGTTGGATCTTTTTGTAATAATGAAAAAGCAATAGTATAACGCTGTAGCATATCTTTAGATGATGATGCAAGTAACTGCAAATCAGATATTTTAAGGTAACTTAAAGTTAGTTTATCTGGTGAATAATCAATTAGATTTAATTCAGCGTAAGTTGCGATGATTTGAGATACATATTTAGTTAGTTGCTCATCATTATGGTAAAGAAATAACTCTGATTTGATTAACGGGAATAGCAATTTTATCTGTTCAATAACTGCACCTGGTGAAATTCGGTTATATTTTAGTAAAATGCGAGCCACTATAGCAGGAATAATTAATAAATGCTGAATATTATTGCGATAATAAGTCATCAATACTGTTTGTTCTGCCGTTAAGCCTACAATTTCACCAACTTCATCTGTTGTGATAACAAATTTTCCCATTCCTTTAGCGTGTTTGAATAGCTCTTCTGCCGTTTGATCTGGAATGGTAATTAAATTCGAATAGGGAACATTTTTCATTAATTTTAAAAGATAATCAATGTGCTCTAAAAGTTTCGCTTTGGTTAATGCATGCTGATCGGCAGCTAATAATATTGAACTACACAGATTCATGGCGTTAATTGCTGCTGATGAATTAATACATTCCATTATTTGTTTGGCAAGCAAATTGGTTGTCGGTGTTAACCAGTTAGGGCGCTGTATGCCCATTGGTTCAATAGCATCTCGCCAATTAGAAACCTGTTGATTTAAAAATTGGTTAAGGGGTATTGGTTGTCCAAAATTAACATAGCCAAAGCCTAACCTTTTTAATTTAAAAAAAGCTTTAATTGTGCGCCACAAACTCTCTTTTTCTTTTTTAGCGCCACGTAGCTCATTTGCATAGGTTGCTACTTCTAATATATGCTCATAACCAATATAGACAGGTACTATAGTAATTGGTCTGGCATCACCTCGTAATAGGGTTTGAATGGTCATCATCAGCATACCTGTTTTAGGGGCAAGAAGTCTACCAGTACGTGAACGCCCACCTTCAATAAAATATTCAACTGAATAACCTCGGATGAATAGCTCAGCTAGATATTCACGAAAGACGGCTGTATAGAGTTTATTTCCTCTAAATGAACGGCGAATAAAAAATGCACCTAATCGCCTAAAAATAGGACCTGCTGGCCAAAAGTTCAAATTAATGCCAGCAGCAATATGAGGAGGTACTAGCCCTTGGCGATAAAGAACATAAGATAATAGTAAATAGTCCATATGGCTGCGGTGGCAAGGTGCATAAACAATTTCATGACCATTTTGCGCAAGCTCTCGAATTGGATCAGCATTTGTCACTTTAAGCCCTTGATAAAGCCGGTGCCAAGCCCAAGTTAAGGCAAAATCAGTAATTCTAAGCATACGATAAGAAAAATTAGCAGCAATTTCATTTAGCATTGCTAATGCATCTTGTTTAGCTTGATTAAGGCTAATATTTTTACTTTTTGCTTCTTCTTGGATTATTTCTGAAAGACTAGGATTATTTAATAATTTATTCAGCATTTCTTGGCGAATGGGTAGCTTTGGACCTACTGATGCTGTTCTTTGTTTAGCAAAATGAATACGTGCAACACGTGCTAATTTGTGCGCTAAAATAGAAACATCTTGATTATTATCATATTCGATGGCTTTTAATGAAACAGCTCTTGAAAAACGTGTATAACAGTCTCGTCCTGAAGTGATTATTTTATATAATTTATACGTTGCACCAAACACTTGAAGAGATGGTTTTTTTTTGCCTTCTTTATCTGGACTGCGTCCAAACATTACCGATACAGGTAACATTTGAATATCTAATTGTTGATTTTGTTGATGAGCTAAAAGATAATTTCTTAAAATTGTTATAGATTTATACTGTTGTTTGTTTGATGCAAAAATACCTGGCCCTTTATCAATATAAATAAAAGCAGAAACCATTTTGCCATTAATATCAATACGTTTTAATGGATCTGGTAAATTATGATGCAGACAAAGGGAACGAACGACCATTAAGTCTATTTTCGAATGATATGGCAATACATAGAGGATTGGTCTGTTTGTATCAATATCTAATTCAGCAATGGGATCAGTAGGAATAGGTTTGCTTTTAACAAAAAGTTTAATTAGGAGTTGGATAAGTGAAAAATAAGCTTTAGTCCACCAAGAAAACATAAAAATAAACCTCATACTTTTGCGTAAATTATATACATTAAATCATGCCAGGTTGTTAACCAATCAACCAAACAAAAATTGAGTGTTTAGGTTGTAAAGCTAAATAATTCTTTTTTTTAATTAAAAAAAGAGGACTTGATTAAGTATATACTTGTTATCACTTAAAAGTTAGTAAAATTGCACAATCTTTTAGCTAATAACTATATTTGCTATTAATGGTTATAGTAATATATAAGCGTATTATAAAGGTTTATTAATATCAACTTCAACGAATCTCTTTGGATTATAAGGAATGATCTAAGTGCACCGGAATAATTTCTTTAATAAATTTATTAAACTAGTATATATAAAACCTGTTATAAAAGAAGTTAGTATCGTTATTTATATTTTTGTATATAATTAACAAACCATATGATTTATCTATGCATTATTAAAAAATATAATAGTTAGCCTTTTAAAAAGGATAGGTCATTGGTTAAAATTGCTTTTTATTTAATTAAGTTTTATTTAAAAACGTTTCGAACTTTAAAAATGAATAGTATATTTGTTATTGTTAAATCGTCGAGCTTTCGCTAAAAATAAATGTTTTAGGATTATTAATGTCTACACTCAGATTATGATGAATACATCTTATTTTTTAATTGGCAAACAATACTTTTGGTATTCGCTCATAATTTCCGATTTTATATTATAAATTTTAATGATATTTGATTTATTTATTGTTGCTTCTAATGCTCTTTTCATTTATTTTTTTCTTTCGATTAAACTATAGTTTATCTTCAGGTTAAACTGAATTATAAGTAACTTGGAGAAAAATAGTATGTTGTTTAACAGAAAATTGATGTGGCTTCAGCTAGAAGTTGGTACTAAATCACTTAATATTACTTTGATACTATCAAACCCCAGTTTTGCCTCATTCGAATAATCATAATGTTTACCGACTAGATATAACACAAATATTTGCAATATAGATTGTTCCACTAATGTGGCGGTTTGCTATCATATGTGTATAGTATTATTCAACTTATTAATTTTAATATATTATTTGATAAAGATATTTTAAAATAGTGTAAACAAACAGCATCACTTAAACGTCCCCAATTTTGACTAATAAAAATTTCTATTAATTAAACTTTTCAAATTTATACTTTTTGATATTTCCTTAATTAAATGTTTTAACGAAAATCAGCAATTAATTATTTTACTAAAAATAAGTTTTATTAAATTAATTTTTATTTCGATACAATATATCTAAAATATAACGTAACTCTTTAATCTCTAATTGACCAGGTGCCGAAGCGTTTTTGGCTGCACCAAAAGTCATTGCTGAACCAAACGTTGCACTAGCAATACGGCTCACGACGCCAAGCTCTGCCATAGACATGGTAATGATAGGTTTGGTTGCATATTTCTGGTTCATTTCAGTGGTGGCAGCAAGTAATGTTAATACATCATCTGTTGTTTGTGGCATAACAGCAATTTTGGGAATGTCTGCGCCAAGTTCTTGCATTTTTTTTAGTCGATAGATAATATCTCTTTTAGATGGCGTTTTTTCAAAATCATGATTTGATACCACAACAAATACCTGATGTTTGTGTGCAACATCAATAATATCTTTTACATAGTTATCACCAATAAACATCTCAACATCAATCAGATCGATAAACCCGCTACAAGCCATTTCTTTATTTAATTGAATATAAGATGTTAATGGCCATGGCTTAGCTCCACCTTCGTTTGCGGTTCTAAAAGTGAATAAAATGGGTTTATTTGGTAGTAAATCTGTTATTTTTTTAGCGACTAACTTTACAGTATTAAGATTATCAACGTGGATAAAGTGATCAACACGCCACTCTAAAACGTCAAAATCAATTGATTGTAAAAATTGTACTTCATCAATTAATTCTGCTTCAGTTTTACCGATAATTGGCACAATAATTTTGGGTGCGCCTGAACCGATTTCAAGTTTTTTGATGGTTAGTGTTTTCATTTTGTATCCTGTTAGCTAAAAATTCCGTTAATAGACCATAATTTTATCTGGTTTTAATTTTGTATTAAATAAAACAGTAGCATGAAGTCATTAGCATAAGAAATTATTTATTAATCATTAAAACCCATTTGCTCTTTCACATAATCAATAGGGGCATCTTCGCCTGTCCAAATTTTTATTTGAGCTGCACCTTGCCATAACATCATGCCAATACCATTTAATATTTTACAACCTTGTTGCTCAGCTATTTCAAGTAGTTTTGTTTTACGCGGACTATAAATACAATCTGTAACAACAAGATCGGGGGGTAACATTGTTGGATCTGTAATTAAGCTTTTTCCTTCTAACGGTTTCATTCCGACACCTGTTGCATTGCAAAGTACAACACTATCTGAAATTTCTTTGCGTAGTTGATCTTTATCGGCCAGATCGAACACGCATACATCACATTGAGTATTATGATTTAATTTTTTCGCAATGGTCTCTATTTTTGTATAGCACTCATCTTTTTGATTAAAGACAGTGATCTCTTTTACGCCATCAAGAGCAGCTTGTACAACAATGGCTGTTGCAGCCCCTCCAGCACCTAGAATGGTTATTTTTTTGCCTATTATATCAATATTGGCTTCTTTGAGCATGCGCATGTAGCCCATTCCATCTGTGTTATAGCCTGTTAAAACACCATTATCATTTGAAATAGTATTACACGCACCACTCATTTCCACAGCAGGTGTTAACTTATCAAGGTATTGGCAGACTAGTTGTTTGTTGGGCATAGACACAGCACTGCCACGTAATCCTAATGCTCGTATTCCTTTAATTGCGTCAGGGAGTTTTTTTTGGTCAACTTCAAATGCTAAATAAACATAAGGTACCTTTAATTTAGAATAAATGGTATTTTGCATTTGAGGGGATAAGCTATGGCGAATAGGGTAAGCCATTAAACCAATCAATAAAAAATGTCCGTCGATATTATTTCTCATTAACAACTCTCCACAATAGCCCTACATTTTAGTTAAAGGCTATTTTTAGAATTTTTTATTAACACATTTTTAATTTTATATATATTTATATATAGATGAAAGAGTGAGTATACACTATCGATTGCACTTTCAACATCTATCGCCTAGAATAATAAGTTTTCTTCTTAAATAAGAATTTATTTTATGAATACAGTGCTTGATTTGTTTTCTTCAATAAATGCGGTTGTCGTTGCGGTAATTTGCATGTTAATTTTATCTCTTTGCCGTGTTCATGTCGTTATTAGCTTAATAATTGGTGCATTTGTTGGTGGACTATTTAGCCATTTATCGTTAAAAGAAACTATTGATGCATTTAATACTGGGATCAGCAATGGAGCTAATATTGCGCTTTCTTATGCTATGTTAGGAGCGTTTGCAGTTGCAATATCAAAATCTGGCTTACCCGAATTATTGGCTGATAAAGCTATTAAGCAACTTACATCAAGCGATGCAAAAAAACGTATCAAGTGGATTTTGATTGTTATTATTGGGTTAGTAAGTATTTCATCGCAAAATGTTATTCCTATTCATATTGCTTTTATTCCGCTTTTAATTCCACCACTTTTATACGTAATGTCCCGTTTACAGCTTGATAGAAGAATGGTTGCTTGTATTATGACATTTGGATTAATTACCCCTTATATGTTTTTACCGGTAGGATTTGGAAATATTTTTTTGAATCAAATTTTATTAAAAAACATTACTGCATCAGGAATGGATGTTAGCCATGTAAATGTAATGCATGCAATGGCAATTCCTGCATTAGGTATGTTTGTTGGTTTATTATGGGCTATTTTTATCAGTTATCGTAAACCTAGAGAATATAAAATTATTCATAAAGAGGCGAATCAAGAAGCTTTAAAAGATGTGAATAAGCGTTCACTTATTGTTTCATTATTGGCGATTGTTCTATCTTTTACTATTCAACTTTATACTGGTTCAATGATTTTAGGTGCCTTAATTGGTTTTATTTGCTTTATTGTATCGGGTTCGATTAAATGGGGCGAAGCTGATGGCGTTTTTACGGACGGCATCAAAATGATGGCTATGATTGGGTTTGTAATGATTTCAGCGCAAGGTTTTGCCGAAGTGTTAAAACAGACTCACGAAATAGAACCTTTAGTTAACAACAGTGCAGCATTATTTGCTGGTAATAAAGTGATTGCCGCTTTTGTGATGATGCTAATTGGTCTGGTTATTACATTAGGTATTGGATCTTCATTTTCGACAGTCCCTATCATTGCCGCAGTATATGTACCACTTTGTGTACAACTCGGTTTTTCACCAATTGCCACCGTATGCTTAATTGGTGCATCAGGTGCGATAGGTGATGCGGGATCGCCACCATCAGATACTATTTTAGCGACCTCTTCTGGGCTAAATAGTGATGGGCAACATGATCATATTCGTGATAGTGTTATTCCAACATTTACCCATTTTAATATTCCATTATTTATTGCTGGTTGGATTGGCTCGTTAATTTTATAAGTTAATCCAATTAAATGAATTAAGGTCGCTATTCATTATGAATAAAAAATCATCCCAAAATATTAGAGCCATTTGTGCGCAAGCTATTTTTAATGTGCTAGAAGAAGGACAGTCATTAAGCGCTACATTGACAACTTTAAACCACAAAATAGCCGATAAAGATAAGGCGTTAGTACAAGAAATCTGTTTTGGTGTGATGCGAGTGTTACCAGAACTCAACTTTTATATTCATACCTTGATGAGTAAAGTGTTAACGGGTAAAAATAGAATTTTACATGACCTATTGTTAGTGGGTATTTACCAGATTCTTTATACCCGTATTCCAGCACATGCAGCAGTCGGTGAGACAGTTAATGCGGTCAATACTCTCAAAAAAACACAGCTTAAAGGGGTTGTAAATGGTGTATTGCGTGAGTTTTTGCGCCAACAAACATCATTACAACAACAATTTACACAAGACAGCAAGCAACAAAACCAGCAGACATTACACCCAAGTTGGTTGTTAACACGCCTTAAGCAAGCCTATCCAGAGCAGTGGCAAGCCATTGTTCATGCTAATAATCAAAAGCCACCAATGTGGTTGCGAGTTAATCTTAACCAATATTCAGTAAGTGATTACCAACAATTACTTGCTGAACAACAAATTGAGTCTGATAGCTTTCCAGAGTTACCTAGTGCTCTGCGATTATTGTCGCCAGTCAATGTAAATAAATTACCCTATTTTGATGAGGGTGCTGTCACGGTACAAGATCTGTCTGCGCAATATGCCGCTTATTTACTTGCTCCACAAAATGGCGAGTTCATTTTGGATATGTGCGCAGCACCTGGTGGTAAAACCACACATATTTTAGAAGTTGCTCCAAAAGCACAAGTTTTAGCGGTGGATATTGAGCCTAGCCGAGTGAAGCGCATTCACGAAAATTTAACTCGATTAAACTTACATGCCGAAGTTAAAGTTGGTGATGGATTAACCCCAGAACGATGGTGTAAAGGGCAACAATTTGATCGCATTTTACTTGATGCGCCTTGCTCAGCAACAGGCGTTATCCGCCGTCATCCAGATATAAAATGGTTACGCCGAAATAGTGATATTGCCCAATTAACTGAGCTACAACATGCAATCTTAACTAATATTTGGCCTTATTTAAAAACTGGTGGTACTTTGGTTTATGCCACTTGTTCAATTCTACCAGACGAAAATAAATTACAAATTGAGCGTTTTTTACAAGAGAATACCACCGCAAAATTACGAAGTGAACTTAAGCAATTTTTACCTACTGAAAACGGTGGTGATGGTTTCTTTTATGCGGTATTAACGAAAGAATAAAATTAAGTTGTTATTTTTGTCGAAAAGCTTCAGGAAGTATAGTGTTGAACTATAAAATGGTAAATTACTTGCTTAATCCTAACTTGGACAAAGTTTAGTAGTTATGATAAATTTTAGGCTTGTTTTATGTTAGGAATACTATCTGATATGGCTTACACGCTTACCTACAATGATTTACCTGAAAATATCCAAAATTGGCAAGGTTTGCCGCTTTCATTAAATGGCTGTGAAGTTGTTCCTTTAGATTATAATGCAGGTAAAACAGGTTGGATTATTTATGGTAAAAAGTTAAACAAAACGGTATTGTCAAAATTTCAAGAGCAGCTTGCTATGCCAATGGTGATTGTTTCATCATGGAAAATTAAAACTTACCAAATTGTTCGTATCGCTGGCGTCATGCCTAAAAAGGCGAAATCTATTTCACTGAGATTAGGTATCGATGTCTCTCCAATTGATAATCTACCAACATTGCAGTCACCAGGTTTATTAGTGATGGATATGGACTCAACGGCAATTGGTATTGAGTGTATTGATGAACTAGCAAAATTGTTAGGGGTTGGTGAACAAGTTGCTTGTGTTACAGAACAAGCCATGCGAGGTGAACTGGATTTTGTAAATAGCTTACGTAAACGTGTTGCTATTTTAAAAGGTGCTAATGAAAGTATTTTACAACAGGTTAAAAATAAACTTCCTCTCACGCCAGGTTTGATTTATTTGATTAAACAGTTACAACAACGGAATTGGCATGTAGCAATTGTATCAGGGGGATTTACCTATTTTGCCGAGCATTTAAAACAGAAGCTAAAACTAACGGCTGTATATGCTAATGAATTAGAAATCAAACATGGAAAATTAACTGGTAAAGTTTCTGGTCAAATTGTTGATGCAAAATATAAAGCAAGGACATTACAACAACTAGCAGCATCGCTGGAAATTCCCATTGAACAAACTGTCGCAATTGGTGATGGAGCCAATGATTTGATGATGATTCGTATTGCTGGTCTTGGCGTTGCTTATCATGGTAAACCTAAAGTTGTCGAAAAAGCACGAATTAGTATTAATTATGCTGATTTAACGGGGTTATGGTGTATTTTATCCACTAGTTTATTAAGCGAAGGTTAGGAGATTAAATTGGCAAAAGCAGTAAAACGTGCTTATGTTTGTAATGATTGCGGAGCAGATTACCCACGTTGGCAAGGGCAATGTAGTTCATGCCATGCTTGGAACACCATTACCGAAGTTAGGCTTGCAAGTACCTCTTCACGTAACGACAGATTAACGGGTTATGCAGGTAGCGGGATTGGGCAAGCTAAAATTCAAAAATTGTCCGAAATCAGTTTAGAGGCACTGCCAAGATTTTCAACTGGTTTTTCAGAATTTGATCGTGTGCTTGGTGGTGGTGTCGTACCGGGGAGTGCCATTCTCATAGGGGGAAATCCTGGAGCAGGTAAAAGTACGTTGTTACTGCAAACCATGAGTAAGCTTTCATCACAAATGAATACACTTTATGTTACTGGTGAGGAATCCCTCCAACAAGTTGCAATGCGTGCACACCGATTAGGTTTACCTGCGGATAATATTAATATGTTGTCCGAAACCAGTATTGAGCAAATCTGTTTATTAGCTGAGCAGTCACAACCTAAACTAATGGTGATTGACTCAATTCAAGTAATGCACCTGACTGATATCCAATCTTCGCCCGGTAGTGTCGCTCAGGTTCGAGAAACAGCTGCCTATTTAACTCGTTTTGCTAAAACAAAAGGTATCGCTATTATTATGGTGGGACATGTTACTAAAGATGGCTCACTTGCTGGCCCAAAAGTACTTGAGCACTGTATTGACTGTTCAATTTTATTAGATGGTGATGCTGATTCTCGTTTTAGAACTTTACGCAGTCATAAAAACCGTTTTGGAGCAGTAAATGAGCTGGGTGTGTTTGCTATGACTGAACAAGGTTTAAAAGAGGTTAGCAACCCATCAGCAATTTTTTTAAGCCGTGGCGATGAAATGCTACCGGGTAGTTCGGTAATGGTATTGTGGGAAGGTACTCGCCCATTACTGGTCGAAATCCAAGCGCTAGTCGATCACTCGATGTATGGTAATCCAAGACGTGTGACTGTAGGCCTAGATCAAAATCGGCTTGCATTATTGCTTGCAGTATTGCATAGGCATGGGGGATTGCAAATGGCCGATCAAGATATTTTTGTTAATGTTGTTGGTGGTGTAAAAGTTACCGAAACAAGTGCGGATTTGGCATTGATTGCAGCACTTGTGTCAAGTTTTCGCAATCGTCCGTTGCCACAAGATATCGTTATTTTTGGTGAAATTGGTCTTGGAGGCGAAATTCGACCTGTACCGAGCGGGCAAGAACGTATCTCTGAAGCGGCTAAACATGGTTTTAAAAAAGCAATTGTACCTATTGCCAATATGCCGAAGAAAAATCCCGAAAATATGCAAATTTTTGCAGTTAAAAAAGTGTCAGAAGCACTAGATATTTTAGGTGATTTTTAAAAAACAGATAAAATAGTAATAGTTAAAATTAATCCGCCAATAAGATTATCGGCGGATTAAAGTTGGATTCAATTTTTATTAAATGGGTTAATATTATTGTTTAATAACAAATTTCATAACAAGGTTGATAAGCGCTTCCTCCTGGCAATTTCATTCGGTTTTGTTTAACGAAACTACGCAATAAATTATCGAGTTGCTGCATAATTTCAATATCACCTTGTAATTTGTATCGACCATTTTCGGCAATTTGCTTCATACCAAATTCTTTAACATTTCCTGCAACAATACCAGAAAACGCACGACGCAAATCAGCGGCTAACAGCTCGACAGGTTGCTCACGATGAAGATTTAATGAGGCCATATTAGCGTGAGTAGGTTCGAAAGTATGTTGTAATGATTCATCGATTTTTAATAGCCAATTAAACCCATAAGCATCGCCTGTTTTTAAGCGTGAAGCTTTAACATGCTTAACACCCTCTTTCATAATACGAGCTACTTGTTCAGGTGAGTCGATAATAATTTGATAAAGTTTAGTTGCCTCATCGCCTAATGTGCTACGAATAAAGCTGTCGATAGAAGCAAAATAGGACTCGCACTCTTTAGGACCCGTTAAAATTAGAGGTAATGTTTGATGTTTATTTGCAGGGTTTAATAAAATACCCAGAATATAAAGCAATTCCTCGGCGGTTCCCGGTCCACCAGGGAAGATAATAATGCCATGAGCCATTCGTACAAATGCTTCAAGGCGTTTTTCGATATCGGGCATAATAATCAATTCATTGACTAATGCATTAGGTGGTTCAGCTGCAATAATTGATGGTTCTGTCATGCCAATAAAACGGCTTTCTTTATAACGCTGTTGCGCATGACCAACAGCAGCGCCTTTCATTGGTGCTTCCATAACACCTGGACCACAACCAGTACAAATGTTAAGTTCACGCAAACCAAGTTGCATACCTACTTGACGAGCATAATAGTATTCATTTTCGTTAATCGAATGTCCACCCCAGCAGACAACCAAATTTGGCTCTTCACCCACATGGAGTGCATTGGCATTGCGTAAAATAGAAAAAACAAGGTTTGTAATATAAAACGATTGATCCCTTTCAAATTTGAAATCGGAAATAAGCTCTTTAACTGCACTGATTTGACTATTTAAAAAAAGGATATCGCGTAGTACAGCAAAAAGGTTAGCTTGAATTGAGCGAATAATTTTACCATCAACAAAAGCACTTTTTGGTGCATTAACCAATTCCAACTTGACACCACGCTCTTTGCTAATCACATTAATTTCGAAAGACTGGAATCTATCTAACAGATCTTTAGTATTATCAGTCTTACTGCCTGCATTTAGTGTCGCTAAAGAGCAATTTCTATATAATTTATAAAGCTCACTATTGGCGGATTTTTTTAAAATATCGACTTCTGCTTGAGCAAGTAAATCCATTGATCCTAATGGGCTAATATGGGTGATCATTGCAACCTCGATTTATCGGTTTCATCTAAAAAAGTTATTATATACCTAAACAGATGGAATAGATAACTTGGTAAAATAACATTTTATTTTGTTATACCTTTAAGAGTGAGGTCGCATTTTTTCGATAATTTGGTTACTGTACTGTTGAATTGCTAATAGTCAAAAAATAAAGTCTATGTTAGACTTAGTTAAACTCTGAAGCTCTTTTACTAAAGTGTTTTTTATTGATTTTATATGTTAGGTGAGCTGTGGTATAGCACAAAAATTGCTATGCTCTTGGATTTGGATAAGGTGTTTAAACTTATATGCAATTAGTTGATAATTATCGACGTCGATTTCAGTATCTGCGTTTATCGATTACTGAATTGTGTAATTTTCAGTGCCAGTACTGTTTACCGAGAGGTTATCAGCCTAACAAGGAACATAAATTTTTGTCGCTCAATGAAATTAATCAAGTTGTGGCAACATTTACTGAGCTCGGTGTACGCAAAATTCGGTTAACCGGTGGTGAGCCTACTTTGCGTCGCGATTTTATTGATATCTTATCGCTCATATCTTCCTATCCCAGCGTGAAGGAACTCGCTATTACGACCAATGGTTCACGTTTATTAAAAAATATTCACCATTGGCATCAAGCTGGTTTAAATGCGATTAATATTAGTATTGATAGTTTTTCTCCCCATTTATTTAAATTAATTACTGGTCAAAATAAGCTTAAAGAATTACTGCAGTGTGTTGATAAATCGTTAGAAGTAGGTATAAAAAAAGTCAAAATTAACACTGTTTTGATGAAAAACATGAATGATAATTTAAATGATTATTTGTTATGGATTAAAGATATTCCAGTAGAGTTGCGCTTTATTGAACTTATGGAAACAGGCGAAAGCAATGATGTATTTAATCGTTATCACTTGTCTGGTAGTTTTATTGAAACACAATTAATTGCGCAGGGATGGGAGTTACAACCCAAAAAACCTTTATCAGGTCCTGCTAAGATTTATGTGCACAGCGACTATCAAGGAAAAATTGGTTTGATTATGCCCTATTCAAAAGATTTTTGTAAAAGTTGCAATCGATTACGTGTATCATCTATCGGTAAATTACATTACTGCCTATTTGGCGATGCGGCGGTTGATTTACGTGATTTGTTGGAAAGCTCAGAACAGAAACAACAATTAAAAGCAAGAATTCTTGCTTCATTAATGATTAAACCAGAAAAGCATTTGTTACATGATCATCATGTAGGACTCACCCCTAATTTATCTTATATCGGTGGATAATTGGCTGTTCTGTTTTGGAACTTTGTCAATTTGCCAATGTTGTATAGCCCAATCTAGTAACTGTTTTTGAGTGGCGTCTTGCCAATTTTCTGGCACACATTGCCCTAGAAACTGTAAAGCCTGGACGGTTAACGCTTTAAAATTGTTTAAATCAATCGGGCTAGCATGATTTTGTTTTGATAGTTTATTGCCATTTTTATCTAATACTAGTGGTAAATGGCAGTAACTTGGCACAGAAAAACCAAGCAGTTGATATAGTGAGATTTGTTTTGCAGTAACAGGTAAAAGATCTGCGCCACGAACAATTTCGGTAATTCCTTGTTCATGATCGTCTAATACTACCACTAAGTTATAGGCAAATAAGCCGCCTTTTCGGTGAATAATAAAATCTTCTTGCGCGCTTGCTTTTTCAACTGTTTGTAAGCCACGAATCTGATCTTTAAATTGAAAAATAGGATGATTTTGTTTTAAACGTATAGCAACTTGTTGTTTATTATTGATAGATAAATGTCGTTTACGACAAAAATTATCGTAAATACCATTTGTTAGGTTTTGAATTCGTTGTCTAGTACAGTCACAATAATAAACTTCTTGTTTGTCTATTAGTGTTTTTAAAATAGTGCGGTAACGCTCACAGCAAGATGATTGATACAAGACCGTATCATCCCAATATAGATTAAGTGCTTCAAGCGTTTTTAATATAAGTGATGATGCCCCTTTGACTTCTCGTGGTGGGTCGATATCTTCGATACGGACAAGCCATTTACCACGACAAGATTTAGCTTGGAGATAACTACCAAGAGCTGTTACCAACGAACCGAAATGTAACGGTCCTGATGGTGAAGGGGCAAAACGACCGATATAATACATAGGTCTTATTTAAGATTAATAGACAAAACTAGGATTACATTCCCATTTGTTTTTCACGAAGTTCAGCAAGAGTTTTACAATCGATACATAAATCGGCTGTAGGTCTTGCTTCTAAACGACGTATACCGATTTCAATACCACAAGATTCACAAAAACCAAAATCATCAGTTTCAATCTTTTTTAATGTTTTTTCAATTTTTTTAATAAGTTTACGTTCTCTATCACGTGCTCTTAATTCTAGGCTAAACTCCTCTTCTTGAGTTGCTCTATCAGCAGGATCTGGAAAATTTGCTGCTTCATCTTGCATATGTGAAACAGTTTTACCCATTTCTCCTTGTAGCTGAGTAAGCCATGCTTCCAAGATAAGCTTAAAATGTTTCAATTGCTTAGAATTCATATACTCCTCATCTTTTGCCTCTTTATAAGGTTCAAGCCCAGCAATTGAAAGCAGGCTAAGAGAAGATGTATTTAATTTTTGTTCCTTTTTCACTGCAATCCCCTTAGATACAGATTATTCGCAAGCGCTAAACTATAGCAATAAATTAGCTATTGGCAAAATTTTTTTATGTTTTTTTTTAAGTAAACTATGTAGATTAATATAAGTGCGTGTTATAAATAAATTTTATTATCAATTCCACTGTTTCATGCCATTTATAGGGCATTTAACGACTAAGTCATGTAAATTATCATTATCAGGTAATATCAATTCCGGAGCGATATCAAAAAGAGGGTAGAGTACAAATTCCCTATGTTTCATATGGTAATGTGGTATAGTAAGCCTTTCACTATTAATAATTAAATTATCATACAATAAAATATCTAAATCTAGGGTTCTAGCACTCCAACGGTTATCTTTACGCATGCGTCCTTGTGACTTTTCAATTGCTTGTAATGCATCAAGTAGTTCTATCGGAGATAAGCCTGTGATCAATTTTATAACTGCATTAAGGTAGTCATTTTGATCTTGCGGGCCTAAAGGTTTACTCCTATAAAAAGGTGAAATATCTGCTACTTTTGTTTTAGGTAACTGTTGTAAAGCAGTAATGGCATGATTCGCTTGTTCAAGCGGATTTCCAAGATTACTTCCAAGAGCAATATAACAAATTGACATAATTAGGTTTTTTTCAGAATATAAATATATTTAAGTAGTAGCATTTTATCATATAATACAACAGGCAAAAAATGTATATATAAAATGATTAATGCTTTTGATCTGAACGTATTGAATTATAAATAGATCAGTTTTTTATTGATGCTTTTTTCTCATTTCTGTGCGAATTAATTTATCATGTGAAAATGATCTTATTTTAGGGTTTATAATCCGTTTAAGAAATTAACTAACTTTCTTAATAAACATGCACATAATTTGTTAACTTCAAATTATTGAACGGAATGATTAATCAAGTAATGAATTATTTTGCTTGTAATTTAAAAGATTGCAATGAATTGGATAATTCAAAAACTATTGGTTTGTGGAGCAATAATGAAGGTGGCAATGCTAAGCTTTGACTAACTGGCAAAAAATAGATCTGCTTTTGCAACAACAACTGTATTGTGTATAGGTAAAATTATTAGGAGCTAGTTCAAATTTTCCCACCGTTTTTGTCAAAGTAAACTCAATATTGATTTAATTGTCTAAAAGGCTTTATTTTCACCAAAATATACGTGTTTAATTGAAATTAAAATTGTTAGTTAAATCTAGAAAACCTAAAACAGGTGATGCTATCAAATAACCCTTAATAGTTACTGTTATTTTGTTAAAAAATTATTAATTAATATTAGAATAGTGTCCAATAATTAGTATTGATATTGATATAACAAAATGGATTTACTGATTTTAGATCAGTTTTTTAGGTTAGTAAAAGAGGAGGACGTTTGCGTAATTTTGGGTGCTTAGTCTTTATTGAAAAAGATTAAAACTCCCAAAATTAAAATAAATTATTATGTATTATAACACGTTAACAATTGATTCACACAGTCTGGACATGTTATCTAGGGTCATTCCTGCGACATTAATGCGCCCTGAGTTAATAATATAAATACCATAATCATTGCGTAATTTAAGTACTTGCCTTTCATTCAATCCACTAAAAGAAAACATGCCATTTTGTTTGACTATGAAACTGAAATCTTGATTTGCGCCTTTATCTTGTAGCGTTTTGACAAATAATTGGCGCATACGATGAATACGTTGCCGCATGTTGGTTAATTCATTAATCCATTCTTCTTTTAATTCCTTATTATTTAGAATATACGAAACAATTTTTGCTCCATGAGCTGGTGGGTTAGAGTAATTTGCACGAATAATGGTTTTTACTTGGCTAAAGGCGCGATCGGCAATTTCAGTACTTTGGGAAATTAAAGTAAAGGCACCAACACGTTCGTTATAAAGCCCAAAGTTTTTAGAATAGGAGCTAGCAATGAGTAGCTCTGGATGCATGTTAGCAAATAAGCGTAATCCGTAGGCATCTTCTTCAATTCCTTGCCCAAAGCCTTGATAAGCTAAGTCAAATAGTGGTAACCAACCATTTTTTAAAGCTAAACCAGAAATAGTTTGCCATTGTTCAGGTGTTGGATCAATACCCGTTGGGTTATGACAACAGCCATGGAATAAGACTGCATCTCCTTTTGTAACTAGGTTTAAACTGTTCATCATAGCATCAAAATCAAGGCTATGTGTTTGTGGGTTATAATAGTTGTATTCACGTGCTTCAAGCCCTGCTGTTTGAAAAATACTAAGATGATTTGGCCAAGACGGATTACTTAACCAAATACGTTTTACTTTGGTTCGATGAACTAGAAAATCTGCCATAATACGTAAGGCACCCGTGCCACCTGGTGTTTGTGCTGTTCTGGCTCGCTCACTTTCACTACCAAAAAGCAAGCTTTGTGTTGCAATATTGAATTCTGGAACGCCATCAATAGGTAAATAGCTTTTAGTCGCCTCCTTATCAAGTAAAATGTGTTCAGCTTTTTTTACACTATCTAAAATAGGTGTTAGGGTTGTTTCATCTTTATAAACACCAACGCTTAAATTAATTTTATTGATACGTTCATCTTTATTATAAAGATCGGCTAGACCGAGAATAGGATCTGCCGGGGCAGCATTTAAATTTTCAAACATAATTCACCTATTTCCTCTAAGTTACTTTCATCGCATTATATACACATTATTTTGTAATATACAATTTAGATAATTGAATTTTACCAAAAAGATTTAGCTGATAATTTAATCTTTTCACAGATCATTTTTTAGTTACGTACAATGAGTTTGTCTAAAAATGACATCAAATCATCAGCTAAAGTTATAATTTGCCCTGTTATTAAATCTTCTTTTACAATTTGATTGGTGAGGTTGTTTAATGCAATTATAGTTGTATCTTCATCGGTTGTTGCTATAAAAATAGTCGGGAAACGTTTTAATCTTTTTTGCTGAGATAAATGAGCAATTAAATGTTGTTCTAAATTTGAAAAATCATCGTCATTCCAAGCTTGTATTAGTGTTAAATTGATATCAGCAAACTTTGCTGACATATTGCCTGCGTACTGAGTTCCATAAAAAACGTGTGCGTTTGGTTGTAACGTGATACCAACAATTTTTTCAACGACTGTTAGATCTCTAGGCGGATTTAATAAGAAAGGTCTCCAAAACACAGTTAATTGATCGGTCTTTAAAATACAGGGTGAAGACATGGCATGGAGTTCTTCGCTTTGTGGTGCATACTCAAACTGACTCAGCCAACGAGCAGTGAAATCAATTAATGCATTTTTATCAACTGAATCCATAAAACTAATTTAATCTCTTAATTTTATAAAAATATTATCATATATCAATTATTATACTGGTTTAGCTAATATATGCACTATTGTTTTGATATATAATTTTTGTTAATTATTCTAATAATCAAATAAAAGTTTGTAGAGATATTTTTAGCTTTATCTGATGTTTTAGTTTAATGTTTCAAATAGATAAAATTTGTTTTTGATAATATAGCTAAATTAATTTTAATACTATAAAAAATCATTATCTAACTATTTATAAAATGGTAAGTTTAATTTTCTTGCTATCCTTAGCGGAAACGTGAATAATAAAGACGGGTAATTTTATCCTTGTAATGCAGCAATGGCGTTAGACATTACAATTTTTTAAAAAATAAATAGCGTATGTAGAATCGTTATAATTAGATAATATGTTTATTTTTAACAATCATATATAAAGTTAGAATGTTTGCGAAAATCAGTTAACTACAAGATTTTGCAAATTAATATGGAAATAATATCAATTAAATAGGTGCTTAGTATTGATTCGAAAAAACAGACAAATGTTTCGAATTTTACATAGTAACTGAATATGGGTTGATATTGTGTAAACGATATCGGATTCACATAAAATAATAACTAAAAAAACATAAATAAAATAATGAATACCGTTTAAAAATATCTTGTTTAGTATCGTTTGTTATTATTGTTAAAATAAACAGCCTACTAATAATAGAATTCTACCTACAGTTAATTAAGATTAATCAAGAGTGTAGAATAATGAAAAGAATGCTAATCAACGCAACCCAGCAAGAAGAACTCCGTGTTGCGCTTGTTGATGGTCAACGCTTATACGATTTAGATATAGAAAGCCTTGGGCATGAGCAAAAGAAAGCCAATATTTATAAAGGCAAAATTACCAAAATTAATCCAAGTTTAGAAGCAGCTTTTGTTTCTTATGGCGGAGAACGAGATGGTTTTTTACCTCTAAAAGAAATTGCTGATAACTACTTCCCATCTAATATGACAGGGCGTCGTACTATCAAACATCTACATGAAGGCCAAGAAGTACTTATTCAAATTGAAAAAGAAATTCGAGGAAAAAAAGGTGCGGCGTTAACTACTTATATCAGTTTGGCAGGTAGCTATTTAGTATTGATGCCCAATGATCCTCGTGCTGGCGGTGTTTCTCGCCGGATTGAAGGCGAAGATCGTGCAGATTTAAAGCGAATTATTGATGCTATTGAAAAACCAAAGGGCATGGGAGTTATAGCTAGAACAGCGGGGGTTGGTAAAACCCAAGAAGAACTACAACAGGATTTAAATGCTTTAGTAAACTATTGGACAGCAATTCAAAATGAAGCAAAAAATCATTCAGCTCCAAGCTTGATTCATAAAGAAAGTGATATTATTACTCGAGCTTTCCGTGATTATTTACGTGATGATGTTGGTGATATTTTGATCGACAATCCAAAGGTATTAGAAATAGCTAAAAAACGCTTAGCTGATTTAGGAAGGGTTGAATACGTCAATCGCCTTAAACTTTATGAGGGTGATGTGCCGTTATTTAATCATTTTCAAATCGAAGGTCAAATTGAATCAGCGTTCCAACGTGAAGTACGTTTACCATCAGGAGGTTCAATTGTTATTGATGCGACCGAAGCATTAACTGCGATTGATATTAATTCAGCAAAATCTATCCGTGGTAGTGATATAGAGGAAACTGCCTTTAACACTAATCTCGAAGCTGCAGAAGAAATTGCTCGGCAATTACGCTTACGCGACTTAGGTGGTTTAATTGTTATCGATTTTATTGATATGACGCCAATTCGCAATCAGCGAGAAGTAGAAAATCGCTTAAAAGAAGCAATGAAAACAGACCGCGCACGAATTCAAACAACGAGAATTTCACGATTCGGCTTGCTTGAAATGTCTCGCCAGCGTTTAAGTCCTTCACTACGTGAAGCAACGCATCATATTTGTCCTCGTTGTCAAGGAACAGGTACGGTTCGCGATAATAATTCATTATCGCTTTCTATCTTGCGGTTAATTCAAGAAGAAGCGATGAAAGACAATACAGTTCAGATTGATGTTATCGTTCCTGTACCAATAGCGAGTTACTTACTTAATGAAAAACGTCGTGCAATTACCAATATTGAAAGAATGCACCCTGATGTCAAAATTGTGATAGCTGGCGATGAAGAAATGGAAACACCACTTTATAAAGTGATTCGTAAACGAGCAGGTGAAGAAACAGACGTATTAAGTTATAATCTTCCAAAGTTGATTCGCGAACTTGAAGAACAGGAAGAAGATCAAGTTGCAGAAGTGGTTGTTGAACAAGCGGTATTGTCAGGACCAAAAGTTGAAGCTTGCACCATACAAAAAGAAAAGATTGAGGTAAAAGCCGAAAAGTCAGGAAGTTTATTTGGTGAGTTATTTAGCAAGATTCGTAAACTGTTTGTATCCGAAAAATATGAGCCTGAGCCAGAAATTAAACCATTGCCAAGTAAAAGACGCGATAATCAACGTTCAAATAATCGACGACAACGTAATAATAGAAATAGCAATGCTGCGGCGACTAACAGTCATAATGTGATAACTGATGATATAAAAGAGCCAACCCGAAATAATAGTCGTCGAGCTAAACAAAATAATAGCGCTACTTCATCAATTGGCGTAAATAATGTTAAAGCGGAAAAATCCGTTATTGAAATGACACAATCGAAGCAACGAGAGGTCAAACCAAGACGTCAACAACGTACTTTAACAAAAAGTATACGTGTTAAAAATCTCGAAGCAGCCATGACAAAAAATGACAAACAGCGGGTTATTATTCCGTCATTGTTATTGCCAGTTATTGTTTCTGAGCAAACTGAATGTGATGTTATTCCAGAGTCACAACCAAAACGCCAACGACGAACTTCTAGACATTTAAGAATGAATGGTCCGCGCAGCAAACGGCGTGTACGAAATACAGCTCTTAAACAATCGCCAATGCCGTTATCATTTGCGGCGGCATCATTAGAATTGGCTTTAGGAAGAGTAGCCATTGACTACAGTCATGTTAATCATGATATGCCAAATGACGTTGTACCTATTATTCCTTCGCTTTTATTGCCAGTTATTATTAAAGATGAAGTGATAACCTATAATGCGGATATAACAAAACAAACATCGGTTATTGATGAAGTTTTACATGAGCATTCATCTACTAATACCGTATTTACGATGAGTGATAATATTCTCAATGAAAACAATAGTGATATAGCAACAAAGGTCGAGCAACCAGTAGGTTACTCTTCTTCTGTTATGAAAAAGGCACCAGCACCACAATCAGTTACCGAGAAGATTGGTATAAAGTTACGCGAAGAGTCGGATTATCAATTTGAAGGTAAAGGGAATGCAGGTGGCTTAAATGCAGAGAATCATGCCTATGCAAAGGCAAGTAAGCCGTCATACCCTTCAGAATAAAATTGATATAGAACTGCAGTAGTGGCTATTAGGTCACTACTGTTTATATTTGAGTTGATGACAACGATAAAAATAAACAATGATTATCTATATTTTCAAAAAAATAGTAGCTTTTTTATTTATTATCTGCGTGCTAGCTCAGATTAGTTTTTGTCTTGTTTATTTTTCTCCCCATTCATTATTTAATGATTTAAGTTTTGTTGAAGCTTATAGAAACTTTTTTAAACAACTATTTCAGGGACAATTTACTTTATTATCTGGTGAAACAGTCCCTTTTTTTAATACTTTAGCTGCCACATTTGAGCTTTGTATTTTAGCTTTAATGGTTACACTAATTGTTGGGCTACCTTTGGGAATTTTTTTAGGGTTAAGTAGAATTAATTGGTTAAATAATGTTATTAGATTAATATGCCTTTTGCTTTACTCATGCCCCATAGTATTACTTGTTGTTATGGTAATGTTTTTATTATCACCAACTTGGTCAGTATCAATCAATTTTAATGTATCATCATTAGTTTCTGTATCAGGTTCATCATTGTTGAAAATTTTACTCTCATCAAGAGTAGATAAAATAGCTGTATTGTTAGCGCAGTTGCATTATCTATTATTACCAATATTTATTTTGTCTATTCAACCAAGTATTATGACTATTCAACTGGTTAGTCAAAATGTGCAGAATACTTCGCAGCAAAATTTTATAAAAATGGCAACAATTCGAGAAAGATCGCCATTTAGAATTTTACGACGTCACCTATTGCCTAATACTATTCCAGCTACGATTCCACAACTAACTTATAATACAACAACACTCTTGTTTTCAACCATGGTAGTAGAGATTTTATTTAACCGAGTAGGTTTAGGGCAATGGATAATGAGTGCTTATTATCACCATAATTATTTTATTATTTCAATTGCCATTCTGGCATGTGGAACAGTAATAAGTTTATTAACTTTATTAGGTGAAATTACAGCTGTGATGATTTATCCATTACGCCATAAGGAAAATCATGTATAAGATAAATAAGTTATTCAATTGGTTAACATTTAGCTTTAATAAACTACATGGCAACATTTATTCCCTCGTTGGATTTTATGGTATTGTCGCAATAACATTTGTTGCTTTATCGACAAAATGGTTTTTCCATGCACACCTTGAGCCTATTTTTGCAGCTTCTTTACCACCGGCTTGGTGGGCTAAGGGTGATATTAATCATATATTGGGTACCAATGCTCAAGGACAAGATATTTTTGATTATTTGTTAATTGGCTATCGATCTACCATATCAATGACACTTAAAACTGTATTTTATGTAATAGTAATTGGTGGACTAATTAATTATTTAATGTTTTTTATTCCTTTTTTGCGAGCTTTTATTCTTTTAAGTTTTCGGTTTTTTATGGTTGTTCCTCCTTTACTCGGTGTTATTACGATTAGCCTATTATTAGAAGATAATATAACTAATATGTTGCTTGTCATTGGATTATCTTATACACCACGTTTTATTTATAATATTCACCAGAAAGTGAGTCGAGAATGGAATAAAACCTATATTACTGCTTATCGATTGGATGGTTTATCGCCATTTTCTATATTAAATAATTATATTTTATATAATATTTTACCTATTTATTTGACTGAAATTATCTCATTATTTAGCTCCATTATTTTAGCAATTACCACAATCACTTTTTTAGGTTTTGCTAATGATGTCTCTCGACCTGATTTAGGTATGATGATGTTTAGAATGAAAGATATCATTGATACTAATTATTTGGCCTTTTTATCTCCTGGAATCGCTATTTCAGCTACCATTATATTCGTTCACCTATTGAATTTTGGATTAAATGGTCGACAAGAAGGATATTAATTATGGCATTGCTAGATATTCGAAATTTAACTATTGAGTTTATTACTCCTGATGGTCTTTTACGCGCAATTGATCGAGTTAATCTTAAATTATCAGAAGGTGAAATTCGTGGTTTGGTCGGGGAGTCTGGTTCTGGAAAGAGTTTAATCGCTAAAGCGATTTTGGGAGCAACTAATAATAACTGGAAAATTTCAGCAGATCGTTTCCATTTTAATAATATTGATTTTCTAAAATTGACACCTAAACAGCGTCGTAAAGTTATTAGTGATAATATATCAATGATTTTCCAAGAACCACAATCATGTTTAGACCCTTCTATGAGAATTGGGCAACAGTTAATTGAAGCTATTCCAAGAAGAGCATTTAAAGGTCATTGGTGGCAAAGATTTTTTTGGCGTAAATATCGTGCTATAGAGTTACTGCATCGAGTTGGAATTAAAGAACATAAGGAAATTTTAAAGTCCTATCCATTTGAATTGACAGAAGGAGAATGTCAAAAAGTAATGATAGCAATTGCATTGGCAAATCAACCTAAACTTCTTATTGCTGATGAGCCAACTAACGCTATGGAAGCAACAACAGAAGCACAAATTTTTAGACTGCTAGCTAGCATGAACCAAAATATGGGTACAACTATTTTACTCATTAGTCATGATTTACAGATGGTAACAAGATGGACAGATCGTATTAATGTGCTTTATTGTGGGCAAACAGTTGAAATTGCTGATAGTGAAGATTTAATTAAGTCACCATATCATCCTTATACACAAGCATTAATTTATGCTATTCCCGACTTTGGTAAAGCCATGCCGCATAAGAGCCCATTAAATACTTTGCCAGGCGTGATCCCTTCACTAGAACATTTGCCGATTGGTTGTCGATTAGGCCCTCGCTGTCCATATGCGCAAAAAAAATGTATTTTAGCGCCTGAACTGAATCAGATAAAAGGCCACTCTGTTGCCTGCCATTTTCCTTTAAATACTGATGAGCAATACAGATAACAATAGGAATACACCATGAACCCCATTCTAAAAGTACGTAATTTATCTAAACAATTTAGTGTTCCTAAAGGATTCTTTGGGCATTTACGTATTGATGCGGTTAAATCTTTATCCTTTTCACTTAATGAAGGTAAAACATTAGCGATTATTGGTCAAAATGGTTCAGGAAAATCCACATTAGCAAAAATGTTAGTTGGCATGGTGAAACCAGATAGTGGCGATATTTGGATTGATGGATCTAAAGTAGAATATGGCGATTATAGCCATCGCTGTCAGCTTATTCGAATGATTTTTCAACATGTTGAAAGTTCATTTGATCCAAGGCTTCGTATCGGTCAATTACTTGAAATCCCATTAAAGCATAATACACGTTATAATGCATTTGAACGTGAAAAATTGATTAGTGATGTTTTAAAACAAGTTGGTTTATTGCCAGAACATGCTTTTTATTATCCTTCTGTTATGGCTTCAGGACAAAAACAACGTGTGGCATTGGCTAGAGCATTAATTTTAAAGCCTAAAGTTATTATTCTTGATGAGGCATTAGCTGCATTAGATATTTCGATGCGATCTCAAATTGTGAATTTGATGTTGAAATTGCAAGCTCAGCAAAACATTTCTTATGTTTATGTGACGCAAGATATTGGTATGATGAAACATATTAGTGACGAGATTTTGGTTATGCATAAAGGTGAGCTTGTTGAATATGGTAATACAGCAGAAGTGTTGGCTTCGCCATTAAGCGAGATTACTCAAAAACTAATCAATAGCTATTTTGGTGAAGCTCTTACTGCTGATACTTGGCGTACTGATACTAGGTTCTTTTAATATTTTTGATAGCTTTTTCTAAATCTAATTGAGCATTCTCATGATGCCATCTTGAACTATTTTGTATAATTATTGAATAAAAAACTCGACAAATAATCTAGAACTCTCTATATTTAGCTATATGGATTTCTAGACGTCTATTTGTTTTTTTTAAAGCTTATTGATTATTAGGAGTTTTTATGCCTATCTGTATTCCTGATTCATTGCCTGCTGTTGATGTGCTTCGTAAAGAAAATGTTTTTATTATGACTTCATCTCGTGCAAATATGCAAGAAATTCGTCCACTTAAGCTTCTTTTTTTGAATTTAATGCCTAAAAAAATAGAAACAGAAAACCAATTTTTACGGTTGCTTTCTAACTCTCCTTTACAAATCAATATTCAGTTATTACGAATAGACCAACGCGAATCTAAAAATACTCCTGTCGAGCATTTAAATAGCTTTTATTGTGATTTTGAAGATATTTGCGAACAAAATTTTGATGGTTTAATCATTACAGGCGCTCCATTGGGTAAAGTCGCATTTTCAGATGTGGTTTATTGGTCTAAATTAACCGAAATTATCAAATGGGCGAAAGAACATGTAACTTCAACCATGTTTATTTGTTGGGCGGTGCAAGCGGCATTGAATATATTATATGATTTACCAAAATTCACGCGCTCAAATAAATTATCTGGCGTTTATCAGCATCAATTAGCACAACCCAATGCTATATTAACTCGTGGCTTTGATGATTTATTTTTAGCACCTCATTCTCGTTATGCTGATTTCCCAATAGATAAAATCAAAAGTTATACTGATTTAACAATTTTAGCTGAATCAGATGTCACCGGTCCTTATCTAATGGCAACGGCTGATAAGCGCATGGCATTTGTGACAGGTCATCCTGAATACGATTCTTTCACTTTAGCAAAGGAATATTTTCGTGATTTCAAAGCAGGTATTCAACCAGATATCCCTGAAAATTATTTCCCGAATAATAATCCTAGTTTGTCGCCTAAAGCGTCATGGCGTAGTCACGCTTATTTATTATTTAGTAATTGGCTCAATTACTATGTTTATCAATTAACACCATTTGATTTGACTACCCGTAATTTAACAATCGATGATTAAAATAAATCATTATGATAATTATTTGCTTTAATTGTGCATGATGGTGAATAATTTTTCATTTGAAAAAGTAAATAACAAAAACTTTCAAGATATTAATAAGATATTTCCAAAATAAGAAACATTTGAGATTAAAGAAAAAATAAGCCCTATTATAAATATCATTTAATATAAAACCATACAATGTATAAATTTAATCCTAAAATATTGTAATTAATTTTATGCATTGCTTATTAGAATATAAAGAATAAGTTAAACAAACACAATGGCCAAGATCTGCAATAATCAACGCACGAAAGCTCATTAATTAAATATGGTTTTGTTGAATTTCCTAAAACATTATTATAAGAATCAGCTTTAAGAAAACATTTTTATTATAATAAAGATTAAGATGAATCGATTTAATATTGTGTTAGTTAATCAGAAAAATGTCAGCAGCTATACTCAATACTTGAAAAATTTTTTATATCATAATATTAATTGTTTATGGTCATGATAACCACAAAGTTATAAATGAACTTAAAATAGCCTTAACTACGGAGTATGCTTTTTTATTACAAAATCAGCTTGAGTTTGATTCATGGCTATTACCAAATTCAAAAAATGATTTATTTCAGTTAAATAAAAAGATTCGACACAAATTGATATCTAAAGAAATCTTTGATCGAGAATAGTTTCTTATAATAAAGAAAACTTACCGAATGAATTCTTTAAGTTATTTAATAATATAACTAGCAAGTTGTGTATCAAGGCAAATTTGATTGTAAATGGCTGTTTGTGTCAAATGCTCCCTCAAATATTAAATTAGTCGATGAGGTGTTGGATTATCAAACGAAACATTATTCTTAGTATGCGATAGTTCTTTTACTAGTATTGTAAGGTGTCAGTGATGCAGTGCAAAATGCATTATATTTTATATGGCAATTTAATACTGCCGGCAATGTTAGGGATTTTTTTGTATTCAATCTGCATGAAGAACATTAGTTAAACTTAGTACAAGAGTTTCCCCCTTTCTTCGTACTAAATATCTACAAGCCAAACCATAAGACAATTTGACATAGGAACGGCTAAAAAATAAATTAAAAGTTTGTTGCTTAGTAGGCTAGTTAAGCTATTAACCCTATCATTTCAGTAAGAACAGATAAAAGATCCTTATCTTGCATCCTTTTAGGCATAGTTATATTATGGATACAGTGCGTTATTATTTAAGGAATTAGTTATGTTAAAATCCATCGATCCAATTACCACTTCATCTTGGAAATCCCTTCAAGTAAGTTACCAAAAGCATCATAATAAAACCATTGCTCAAATTTTAGAAGAAGAGCCAAAACGAATTGAGAAACTCAGTATCCTTTTTGAGGATGAATTTTTGGTTGATCTTTCCAAAAATCGTATCACGCAAGAAACGTTAGAAATACTTTATAAACTTGCTGATGAATGTGATCTAAGTGATGCAATTACAGCCATGTATAGTGGTGAGAAAATTAATCGTACTGAAGATCGTGCTGTTTTGCATGTTGCTTTACGTAATGTATCAAATACACCAATTTATGTTGATGGTAAGAATGTGATGGATGATGTTAACGCTGTCTTAGCTAAGATGGAATCATTCAGTAAAAAAATCATTAATGGTGAATGGAAAGGATACACTGGTAAAGCCATTACTGATGTGGTCAATATTGGTATTGGTGGTTCAGATCTAGGGCCAGTAATGATTACCGAAGCGCTAGGACCTTACAAAAACCACTTGAACATGCATTTCGTATCAAATGTAGATGGCACACATATCGTTGAAGCGTTAAAAGGCTTAAATCCTGAAACCACTTTATTTTTGGTTGCATCCAAAACTTTCACCACTCAAGAAACTATGACAAATGCACAAACAGCACGAGCATGGTTACTTGATGCTGCTAAAGATGATAAAGCAGTTGCTTTGCACTTTGTTGCTCTTTCAACTAATGCTAAAGAAGTTGAAAAATTTGGTATTGATACAGCTAATATGTTTGAATTTTGGGATTGGGTTGGTGGACGTTATTCATCTTGGTCGGCAATTGGCTTATCAATTGTTTTATCAATTGGTTTTGATAACTTCAAACAATTTTTAGCCGGTGGTCATGCGATGGATAAGCACTTCCAAAGCGCACCAATTGATAAAAATATCCCAACGTTACTGGCATTAATTGGTATTTGGTACAACAATTTTTGTGGTGCCGAAACCGAAGCTATTTTACCATATGATCAGTATATGCACCGTTTTGCAGCTTATTTCCAACAGGGAAATATGGAGTCAAATGGTAAAAGTATCGATCGCAACGGTAATAAAATACCTTACACAACAGGCCCAATTATTTGGGGCGAACCAGGAACCAATGGTCAACATGCATTTTATCAATTAATTCACCAAGGTACTAAACTCATTCCTTGTGATTTTATTGCACCAGCAATAAGCCATAATCCAGTTGGAGATCATCACCCAAAATTATTATCTAACTTTTTTGCTCAAACTGAAGCTTTAGCTTTTGGTAAAACAAAAGAACAGGTTGAGCAAGAGTTCATAGCTGCAGGAAAAAATCTTGATGAAGTGAAGTCTGTTGTACCATTTAAAGTATTTGAAGGTAATAGACCAACTAATTCAATATTAGTGAAAAAAATTACTCCTTATGCCCTTGGTGCCTTAGTTGCGATGTATGAGCATAAAATTTTTACTCAAGGAGTTATTCTTAATATATTTAGTTTTGATCAATGGGGTGTTGAACTTGGCAAACAACTGGCTGGGCGTATTTTACCCGAATTAGCAGATGATGAACCTGTAAACTCACATGATGTTTCAACTAATAATTTGATTAATCAATATAAAAAATGGCGTTAGTGAATTTTCTTAGTCAGGTAATGTTGATTTTTATATGAAAAAGCCCTTCAGTTGATACTGAAGGGCTTTTAGTTCAATAGATAATTATTTTTTAATGCGCATAACAGGCGTTTTACCTGCTTCAACGGTACCAGTAAGCTTGGTTAACTCCAAAATGCTATCCATATTTGAAATAACAACAGGTGTTAATACTGATTTTGCTCTACTTTCTAATAAAGGTAAATCAAATTCAATAATAGTATCTCCAATTTTAACTTGTTGACCTTCTTCTGCAATACGCGTAAAGCCTTCACCTTTTAACTCTACTGTATCAATTCCGAAGTGGACAAAAAGTTCAATACCTTCATCTGATTCGATTGCAAATGCGTGGTTCGTTTCAAAAATTTTACCTATTTTACCATTTAATGGTGCTACAATTTTATTACCCGTAGGCTTAATTGCAATACCATCACCCACGATTTTTTCAGCAAAAACCACATCAGGTACATCTTCAATTTTGACAATCTCACCACTTAATGGTGCGATTACTTCGATTCTATTTTTATTGTCATCGGATAGGTACTGCTTGATTTTATCGAATAATCCCATCATTGTCTCCTAACAAATTTGCTTTTCAGCAGTATAATTATCTATTAAATCAATAACTTCTTTAGCTGTTGCTTTTTCTAATGCAGTATTGGCTAGTTTTTTAGCTTCTTCAAAGTTAGTATTGCGAATCAATTTCTTAATTTTAGGAATTGAGACTGCACTCATACTAAATTCATCAAGCCCCATGCCAAGTAATAAGATTGTCGCCCTTTCATCCCCTGCAAGCTCGCCACACATACCTGTCCATTTACCCTCTTTATGGGAAGCATCTATAACTTTTTTGATCATTGCTAGTACAGAAGGCGAAAGAGGGTTATATAGGTGAGAAATTAGTTCATTACCACGGTCAACAGCAAGCGTGTATTGTGTTAGATCATTGGTTCCAATACTAAAGAAATCCACTTCTTTAGCTAAATGATGAGCAATTACGGCTGCAGCAGGTGTCTCAATCATTACACCGATTTCGATATTTTTATCAAACGCTTTACCTTCGGCATTTAACTGTTCTTTAAGAATATTAATTTCAGCTTTTAATATGCGAATTTCTTCAACCGAAATAATCATTGGGAACATGATACGTAATTTGCCAAATGCAGAGGCACGTAAAATCGCTTTTAATTGTGCATGAAGCACTTCTTTACGATCCATACAGATACGAATTGCTCGCCAACCTAAGAATGGATTTTCTTCTTTTGGTAAATGCATATACGGTACATCTTTATCACCACCAATATCCATTGTACGTACAATAACTGATAAACCATTAGTTGATTCAGCTACTTCTTTATAAGCTTTAAACTGTTCTTCTTCATCTGGGTAAGCATCACGATCCATAAACAAGAATTCAGTACGGTAAAGACCAATACCCTCATAACCATTGCGTTCAGCACCGGCAATATCACGCACGGTTCCAATGTTTGCACAAATTTCAACTTGGTGTCCATCAAGAGTTACAGCTGGCAAATCTTTTAATTTTGCTAATTCTTCTTTGTCTGAAATAAATTTAACTTGGACTTGTTTTAGCTTTTCTTGTGTGGTGTGATCTGGATTAATATAAATAGCATTATTTATTGCATCCAAAATAATAAAATCACCTTGTTTGATCGCTTGAGTTGCATTAGATGCCCCAACAATTGCTGGAATTTCTAATGAACGGGCCATGATTGATGTGTGTGAGGTACGACCACCAGCATCAGTGATAAAACCTAAAACCATATCTAAATTTAATTGTGCAGTTTCTGACGGTGTAAGATCGGTCGCAACCAAAATACAAGGCTGGCTAATGGCACTTAAATCCACAATCTCAATACCTAAAATATTTTTGAGAAGTCTTTTGCCTATATCACGAATATCAGCTGCGCGCTCTTTTAAATATTCGTCTTCTAAATTTTCAAGCTCTTTTGCTTGAGTTTCAAATACAGATTGTACTGCGGCATCAGCGGTAGAATGCTTGCTTTTAATACGCGAAATAACTTCTAATTCAAGATCCTCATCTTCAAGTAGCATGATATGCCCTTCAAAAATAGCGGCTTTATCTTCGCCTAATGTGGATTTTGCGCGTTCCATGATCGCATTCAATTGCTCGCTTGATTTTTGGCGGGCTTCTTTAAAACGCTCAATTTCAGCATCAATTTTGTTATCAAGAATTTGCCTATTATTAATAACAATAGGTTCTTCTTTTAATAATAGCGCTTTTGCGAAAGCAATACCCGGGGAAACAAGTATACCTGATACCATAACATTTGATCCTTATTCAATTTTAAATCTGTTCTTTATTGCATTTTGGATATTATTCCAACTCTGGAAGTAGTTTAACTAAGTGATTGACTGCTTCTTTTTCATCTTCGCCTTCAGCAGAAATAGTAATGGTTGTGCCTTGTGTCAAACCTAGTGTTTGTAATTTAAATAAGCTTTTGGCGCTAGCGCTTTTATCATTTGATGTGACAGTAATTTCTGCATTAAAGTTTTTAGCTTCTTTTACGAATTGTGCCGCAGGGCGAGTATGGAGACCATTTGGTGCAGTAATGGTTACATCTTGTTTATACATAATTGTTTTACTCCAAAAATATTTTCATTAGCCTGATCAATATAAATAAAAACATCTTGAATGGCTAGTAAGATTTTATAGATATTTTACAATCTGTTAATCTTATTCGTTTTAAAATATAAAGATAGTTTTTTTTTATCAATATTGGTAAATTCGAGTGACTTTGTCACTGCAGTTTTTAAATTCAATTTGTCCATGAATGCCATGTTTGATATTTTCAAAAACAGTTTCTTCGCTGCCATCAAGCTGTGATACTTGAATTTCTTCAGAACAGAAGGTTTCGAAGCGTTGAAGTTCTTGTTCACTATTTCCTAATTTGTAGTGGCTTGGGAGGTCTTGACCGGTTACATACGTTTGTGTTTTATCCTTTACATCAAGGATGATGGTGCCCTTGTTAGGCGAGCAGGTGCCACATGCAGTTAACGATATTGCAAATATCAAAAGAAGTATGGGCGATTTCAAGATAAATCTTACAATATTCAAAATAATTCCTTTATAAAGCTTAGTAACATGTTTATTATTTATAGCCAATTATGAATTATATACTAATAATCAATTAAAGTGCAGGGGGGTGCATTTTTGTTGATTTAACAAAATCAAGGTGAAGTTAATGACAGATACCACTAATTATGATGAATTTAATCGACAATTAATCCTATATAAAATAGGTATTACAGCTGCTGAATTACATGGTTTTATCTCAGGTCTTTTAGCTGGCGGAAATCATGATGAAAGTTGGCGACCATTAGTTGAAGACATGTTAAATAATGGACAAAAAATGCCAGAATATTTAGAGCAACAAATTAGTCAGCTTTATAATATAACTAAGCAGCAATTTTTTGATGAGCATTTTGAATTTCAACTATTTCTTAGCAATAAAGAACTTTATTCTCAGATTAATGATTTAGTAGGTTGGGTAAATCATTTTTTACTTGGTATTGGGCTTGTTCAACCTAAAATTAATCACCTTAAAGGCGATGTCGGTGAAGCAATTTATGATTTACGTCAAATTGTACAATTAGGATATGATGAAAATGAAGATCAGCAAGAGCTTGGTTTCGCATTTGAAGAAATTAAAGAGTATGTTCGTATTACATCCATATTATGTTTTGACGAATTTAATGAGCCCGATATAACGCCAACAATTCATTAAGACTAATCTGTTAAACATTAATTTTAATTGAGGTCATAATGACGATACCAATAGATATCAAATCAGAAATCGTTTCTCGCCGTGAAAAACTTTTTTCACAAATGGAAACTAATAGTGTGGCACTTTTTTTTGCTTCTCCTGAAGTGACACGAAGTAATGATACTTATTATCCTTATCGACAAAATAGTGATTTTTGGTATTTTACATTTTTTTCAGAACCAGAAGCTTTATTTTTGATGATTAAACAAAATGATAACATCCCTAAATGTGTATTGTTTAATCGTAAGAAAGATCCTTTGGCGGAAATATGGACTGGCTATCGTTTAGGTCAGAAAGCTGCTTTTGATACCATTTTGGTAAATGAAGCTTATCTTTTTGATGAAATTGATAAGATATTACCAGATATATTAAATGGTAAAACGAGTATTTATCATGCAGACCAGCAGTATGAATATGCCGATAGGATCGTTAAGCGAGCACTAACAACACTACGGCAAGATGCAAAATTAATAGATTGGCGGCCTATTGTGCATGAAATGCGCATGTTCAAATCTGATTTTGAAATAGCAATGTTACGTAAAGCTTGTGAGATTAGTGCTCAAGCTCACGTACGTGCCATGAAAATATGTCAGCCAAAATTATACGAGTATCAATTAGAGGCTGAAATTTTACATGAATTTGCTTGGCATGGTGCTCGATCATCATCTTACAATACTATTGTTGGAGGAGGAAATAATAGTTGTATATTACATTACGAGAACAACGGTGATCCATTAAAAGACGGTGATTTGGTATTGATTGACGCGGGTTGTGAATATCAATATTATGCTGGAGATATTACTCGTACATTTCCGATTAATGGCAAATTTAATCAAGCTCAACGTGCAATTTATGACATTGTTTTAGCATCCCAATATCAAGCTATTAAACTTTTCAAACCAGGTACATCCATTATGGAAGTAAATAATCATGTGATTAGAACAATGGTTACAGGTTTAGTTAACTTAGGGATTATGAAAGGTGATGTAGAATCTTTGATTACTAATAAAGCTTATACTGCATTTTATATGCATGGTTTAGGGCACTGGCTTGGTATGGATGTTCATGATGTTGGCAGTGGAAGAGATCGTATCTTAGAGCCGGGTATGGTATTGACAGTCGAGCCCGGTTTATATATAAGTCAAGGTGCTAAAGCACCAGAGTGTTATAAAGGAATAGGAGTTCGAATTGAAGATAATATTTTAATTACAGAATCAGGAAACGAAGTTTTAACGTTGGGTGTGCCAAAAGATCCAGAAAAAATTGAAAGCTTAATGAGGCGATGATTTTGTGAATTTAATATTGTTTATCTAACATGGTTTAACTTTAACCAATTAATATTTGATTATGGTAAAATCTAGCTATTATCCAGTTGAATTGATTTATCTCGATTAAAAATAATTTTTGTTTTTAAATCTTTTGTAATAATAGGTTGGTATTTCCATGTTTTCATAGCATTAATAACAGAACGATTAAAGATATTGTTTGGTTTTGCTTTAAGAATGCGAATATTTTCAACTCGGCCATTGCTATTAACATCAAACATTACAATTACATATCCTTCTAAACGCAAATCAAGTGCACGACGTGGATATTCAGGCTGATTTCGGATAATAGCTGAAGGTGTCTTCGAATATTGGTGGTTATTACCAATAGAAGGGGCTACAGAAAGGTTTTCTTTAATTTTATTACTAATTATTTCTTGCTTTACTTGAGGCAAAGACTCTTTTTGAGATAATTTCTGTTTTGGATTCGGTTTGGGTTTGGGTTTGGTTTCTTGTTTTATTGTCACTTCTTTTTTTAAAATGTCCACCAATTTTTCAGGTTTTTTTTCTGTAATAGGTTCTAGATTTTTTTCTTTGACGATTTCAGTTTCGATTATTGGTTTTTCAATTAGTTTGTTGTCTATTCTCTCGCTGTCTCTTGCCCCTTTGATTTCAGGTATATTTTCTACTAATAATTGTTTAGGTGCTGTCAGCTGGGATAAGTCGATCATGATGGCCTTAATGGAATTGTCCCCATTATCAATCATAATGTTTTTGGAAAAAAATGCAGAGCTAAATAATAATACTATTAGACATAAATGTAAAAATACAGAAAGCAAAGTAAATAGGTAGCTATTTTTTTGCTTTATTTGAACTGGTAATTGGGGTACTTTATCATTACCGATATCTATATCAAAGTTAATCTTCATCACTAATATCATTTTTAACTTAAGACTTGTATTTTAAATGAAAATGCTTATCATTTGTAGTCTTTTTTAAAAGAAGATAAAGTTAACCTTGTGACATAATAATATTTATCAGATAATATTTAATAATATACCTGTTATTTTTTTAAGCGGTTAGTCTGATGAATAATCCATCAATGAATCAAATATTCGATCTTGTTAAACATGATTTAGTTAAAGTAAATGAGGCAATACAGGCAGAACTAACTTCTGATGTGGCTTTAATTAATCAATTAGGCAATTACATCATTAGTAGTGGTGGTAAACGTATACGTCCTGTTATCGCATTATTAATAGCCAAAGCACTCAACTACCAAGGTGATAAACATATTATTACTGCTGCTTTTATCGAATTTATTCATACCGCCACCTTATTGCATGATGATGTTGTTGATGAATCAGATTTACGCCGAGGCAAATCAACCGCTAATGCACTTTTTGGCAATGCCGCTAGTGTATTAGTTGGCGATTATATTTACACACGCTCTTTTCAAATGATGGTACGTACAGAATCGTTCAAAGTATTGACGATCATGTCGGCTGCAACTAATGTAATAGCTGAAGGCGAAGTACAACAGTTGATTAATTGTAACGATCCAGATATCACAAAAGAACAATATTTAGATGTAATTTATCGAAAAACGGCACGCCTATTTGAAGCAACATCACATTCTGCTGCTGTCCTAGCTGGAGCTAGTGAGGAGCAAGAGCTTGCCCTACAAGAATATGGAAAATATCTAGGTACAGCCTTTCAAATCATTGATGATCTACTCGATTATAGCGCTGATAGCAATCAAAAATTAGGTAAAAATTTAGGGGATGATCTTAACGAAGGCAAACCTACTCTACCGCTTTTACATGCTATGCACCACACAAAAAACGCCCAAGATGCGGCATTAATACGCCAAGCAATAGAGCAAGGTAATGGTCGACAATTATTAGATCGTATTTTAAACATCATGGACGAATGTGGTTCACTAGATTTTACGTTACAAACCGCTCAAAAAGAAGCGCAAAAAGCGTTTGACGTTATCGCAATTTTACCTGATACGCCTTATAAACAAGCGTTACAAGATCTTGCCTTATTGTCAGTAAAAAGGGAAAACTAATTAATCAATATTGCAAATAAATCTGTTGAACAGATATTTTTATACTGAAACACATAAGTTTCCTGAAACTTCTTGTCATCAGTTTTATATACAATAACTTTAATTAAGGTAATTATTTATGTTTAAAAGGACTTTGCCTGTTTTATTAATTTTTATTTCGATGATTTCAGTACAAGGCAGTGCATCAATTGCTAAATATCTGTTTCCTATATTAGGGCCTGAAGGGATGACGGCTTGGCGATTGTTTTTTTCATCCATTATGTTGATTCTTATATTTAAACCATGGCGTAAAACAATGACAAAACAGGCATTGAAATATGTTTTTTTGTATGGTATTTCAATTGGTGGTATGAATTTAGCGTTTTACAACGCAATTGCACGAGTGCCACTGGGGGTCGCTGTCGCTATTGAACTTACAGGACCCATTATGGTGGCAATGTGCTCATCTCGAAAACTACTTGATTTTATTTGGCTAAGTATTGCTATTATTGGTCTGTCTATGCTTTTACCACTTTATCAAGTTTCAGATAATTTAGATCCTATAGGGATTTTCTTTGCGTTGTTAGCGGGAAGTGGGTGGGCATGTTACATTTTATTTGGACGCAAAGCCTGCACTATTTATGGGACATCAAGTGTAGCAGTTGGATCGGTTATTGCTGCCTGTTTTTTATTTCCTATTGGTATTTGGCAAAGTGGTAGTACAATGTTTTCGTTGGAATTGCTTCCGCTTATTTTTGTTGTTTCGTTATTGGCATCGGCAATCCCTTATGGCTTAGACATGATTGCACTACCAAGGTTACCTGCGCAAACATTTAGTACATTAATGAGCTTGTCTCCTGTCTTTGCAGCGTTTTCTGGGTTAGTGGTTTTGCACGAGCAGTTAACTGGTAATCAATGGTTAGCCATTGCCTTTATTATCATGTCATCCATAGGCACAGTACTTACGATGAGCTATCCAGTAAAGATTAAACCGATTAAATCAAATAGTGAAACGAAGCAAAAAAATTAACCGATTAAAAGCAATATCGCACTGTTTATCAGTGCGATATTGTTTGGAAAGTTGATATGAAGCTTGTGATAGTTATATTACCCCTATTGAAAATTTGAATTTATGACACTTTAACGAGGAGGCAATCCCATACTTCCACCCATTAATTCTTTCATTTGGCGCATCATCTTCATCATGCCACCACCTTTCATTTTTTTCATCATCTTTTGCATATCTTCAAACTGTTTTAATAGCTTGTTAACATCTTGAACTTGAGTTCCCGAACCGTTGGCAATACGGCGTTTACGAGAACCTTTAATGATTTCAGGATTAGCACGCTCTTTTAATGTCATCGAACCAATGATTGCTTCCATTTTTATGGTAATTTTATCATCCATTTGTGCTTTAATATGATCTGGAAGTTGGCCAATACCGGGTAATTTAGCTAGCAAAGCCCCCATTCCTCCCATATTACGCATCTGCTTGAGTTGGTCTTGAAAGTCATTAAAATCGAACTTATCGCCTTTTTTTAATTTTTTAGCAATTTTCTCGGCTTTTTCGCGATCAACGTTACTTTGTAATTCTTCAATTAAAGATAGTACATCGCCCATACCTAAAATACGTGAAGCAATGCGATCAGGATAAAACGGCTCTAAAGCATCGGTTTTTTCTCCCATTCCAAGGAATTTAATTGGTTTACCGGTAATATGACGAATTGATAACGCAGCTCCACCACGTGCATCGCCATCGACTTTAGTTAAAATTACCCCAGTAAGAGGTAATGCATCATTAAACGCTTTAGCTGTATTGGCAGCATCTTGTCCTGTCATAGCATCAACCACAAATAATGTTTCGATTGGATTAATGGCTTGATGAAGAGCTTTGATCTCATCCATCATGTCGCTATCGACATGCAAACGACCTGCGGTATCGACAATAAGCACATCAAAGAATTGCAATTTTGCATGAGAAATAGCTTTATTTACGATACTGATCGGTTTTTCAGTAACATCAGATGGAAAGAACTCAACATCAATTGCTTTAGCCAAAGTTTCTAACTGTTTAATTGCAGCGGGTCGATAAACATCGGCAGACACCACTAGAACTTTCTTTTTCTGTTTTTCTTTGAGGAATTTAGCCAGTTTAGCAACGCTAGTTGTTTTACCAGCACCTTGTAACCCAGCCATTAACATAACAGCAGGTGGTTGGGTTGCCAAATTGAGCGAACTGTTGACTTCACCCATTGCGCTAGTGAGTTCATTTTGAACTATTTTGATAAATTCTTGCCCTGGAGTTAGACTCTTGCTGACGTCTAATCCAACGGCTTTTTCTTTAACTTGATTAATAAATTGACGAACCACTGGCAGGGCAACATCAGCTTCGAGCAATGCCATACGCACATCGCGCAACGCATCTTTAATATTGTCTTCAGATAGTCGTCCACGACCACTAATATTGCGAAATGTCTGTGATAAACGGTTGGTTAAATTCTCGAACATATTAACTCTCGTAAAAAATAAAAAATTTTGGTTATCATAGCAGAAAATTATCGGAAGTCCCATGATCATAATTTTGTTCTACCTTGACACTAAATTATGATCCTGTTCAAATGGTTACAAGATAATTATTAATAAATTTTACCTATTTTATTTTCTAAAGCTAGCGTAAAGCAATAAAAGGAGGAATTGATATGATAAACATCATTAATACTGATAAAGCACCTGCTGCTATTGGTCCTTATGTACAGGCTATAAATTTAGGGAATATGTTATTTGTTTCAGGACAAATACCTTTAGATCCGATTACCGGTGAAATGCCAAGTTGTGTGAAAGAACAAGCAAAACAAAGTTTAGCAAATGTTAAAGCGATTATTACCACTGCTGGTTATCAAGTGAATAATATTGTCAAAGCAACTATTTTTCTAGCTGATATGAATGATTTTACTTCGGTAAATGCGGTATACGAAGCCTTTTTTATTGAAAATAATGCGCCTTTCCCTGCTCGTTCTTGCGTACAAGTTGCTCGAATTCCTAAAGATGCTAAAGTTGAAATAGAAGTGATTGCTGCTAAATAAATTTATTTACCTAATTAGCACCAAAAGGTGCTAATTTTTGTCAAAAAGTTTCAGAAAAACCCTATGTTTTAGTATAAAGAAGCGAGTTAAAACACGTTACATTTTTAGTTATCCTATCTATTACTTTTTATTATCAAAAATATAGCCATTTTCTTAACCAAAAATGAAATTAATTATTTATTGTTAAGCTGTTATTTAATGATTGATTGCCAATAAAGTTGGTGCAATAATCTACAATTATTTATCATTATTTTTGTTTTAGCTGGATTGTGAATATGTTTGAAAAAGTAGAACCGTACGCAGGGGACCCGATTTTATCGTTAGTTTCTGAATTTATTAATGATAATCGCATTAATAAGACTAATTTAAGCATTGGTTATTATTATAATGAAAACAACGTAGTTCCTCAATTAGAATGCATAAAAATGGCTCGCGATTATATTTATCATCACAATCAAGAAGCACAGCTTTATTTGCCTATGAGTGGATTACCATCCTATTGCCAAGCTATTGGCTCTTTGTTATTTGGCGAACAACACCCAGCTTATAAAGATAAACGTATCGCAACAATACAAACACTAGGCGGATCGGGGGCTCTTAAAATAGGTGCTGATTTTTTATTTCGCTATTTCCCAAATTCACAAGTATGGGTCAGCGATCCAACTTGGGAAAATCACATCGCCATTTTTAATGGTGCAGGTTTTAAAGTAAACAAATATCCTTACTTTGATGAACAAACGTGTGGCGTAAAATTTGAAGCAATGCTTGAAACATTAAGTCAATTACCTACTAAAAGCATTGTCTTACTACATCCTTGTTGCCATAACCCAACTGGCGCCGATCTAACACAATCACAGTGGGATAAAGTGATAACAATTTTACAAGAACGAGATCTTATTCCATTTATGGATATTGCTTATCAAGGTTTTGGCAAAGGTATTGAAGAAGACGCTTATGCGATTCGAAAAATGGCAAATGCAGGATTGTGTGGATTTGTCAGTAACTCATTTTCAAAAACATTTTCACTTTATGGTGAACGAGTTGGAGGTTTATCAGTTTTATGTGATAACAGCAAAGCCGCACGCTGTGTATTAGGGCAGCTGCAAGCACTAGTTCGCCAAAATTATTCTACCCCAGCGGCATATGGTGTACAGTTAGTAAGTTATGTTTTAAATAATCCAGGAGTTAAAGCGAAATGGTTAAAAGAAGTCGACTCCATGAGAACTCGCATTGTAACCATGCGATCAACTCTGGTGGAATTATTAAAACAAGCAGCACCTGATTGTCATTTTGATTATTTAGTAAAACAGCAGGGCATGTTCAGTTATACCGGTTTTAGTAAAGAGCAAGTTACACAATTGAAAGATAATTTTGCTATTTATTTGGTGGATAGCGGAAGAATGTGTGTAGCAGGTTTAAATCACCATAATATCGAGCGTGTGGCAGAAGCATTTGCTGCATTAAAATAATCATATTAATAAAGGAGTGTATTTTATGTTCCATAAAATGTTAATGTTAATATTAGGGATAGCAATGATGACTCTTGTTGTTGGATGTAATACAGTAAAAGGTGTTGGCGAAGATGTCGAATCGGGTGGAAAAGCCATTTCACATACAGCCGAAAAAGTGAGCGACAAAATGTAACTAACGTTATAGATTATTTACAAATATTTTAACGTCTTAAATATATTTAGTTAAATGTCACGTATTTTATTTATAGTTACATTATTTTTACTTGTTGGGTGCAGCTTATTAAATTTTCGAACTGCACCTTTAACTATAGAAAATTGACAATATTCAAATCTATCAGGTATTGAATTTTTATTAAATCCACTACCTTCATACAAGTCAAGTTATCATCATGTTTATATTACCCAAAGTCAAGAAGGCAAACATTTTCCTAGTAGTTATACTGGAATAAAAGGAAAATTAACCGATTAAATTCTTGTTTGTAATTACCTCAAATAGGAATTTTTGCGCACACCAAATTTATTCGAAAGAGCCTCTTTATATGATGATCTTTACACCATCAAAGTACAAAAAGAAGCACGTGATCGAAAAGGACAATTTGTAGTAAAGCAAGCCGTGCTACAAAATTGCCAAATTGTTTATATCACTATTGATTCTTTAGCTAAAGACAGAGATAATCCTTTGCTAATTGAATCTAACTATTTAACAATTATTAGATATGCACAAAAATGACCAAAGGAAAGGAGCTGAAAGGATTAGGCGGTTGGCTAATTTTAGTCGGTATTGGTTTAATTATGAGTTTTATTGGTTTTGCTTATACTCTTTTTTGTACACTAGGTATGATTATATTTAGTGGCATATGACCACTATTAACGGATCCTGAATCTGAAAATTACATCGCTAATTTTAGTTGGTTTTTTTATTAGAAATAGGAATAACTAGTTTAATTTTTCTTTTAAATGGCTATATCATATATTTGTTTTTTACTAAAAATTATAAGTTTCCTATTTTTTTATTGTATTTAGACTTGGTTATGCCGTTTTAATGCCATTAAGTATATATTTAAGCTTTTTAATATTACAATCTAATTTCAATTTTTATGATATAAAAAATACTGTTAGAGTAATTATTTATGCCTGTATTTTTATAACTTATATATTAAAGTCAGAACGAGTCAAAAATACATTTGTTAATGGTCGCCGTAGTGAAATTACTCATAGCGACATAATTAGTTAATTTATTTTAAGGAAATAAAATGACACCAAATTTAGACAATTTAGTGAATGGAAAAGTAACAAAAGCGGTTATCCCTGTTGCCGGTTTGGGTACTCGCATGTTACCAGCAACTAAAGCCATTCCCAAAGAGATGCTCCCCGTTGTTGACAAGCCACTTATTCAATATGTAGTTAAAGAATGTATTGCTGCAGGTATAACTGAAATTATATTTGTTACGCACTCATCAAAAAACTCAATTGAAAACCACTTCGATACCAGTTTTGAATTAGAAGCCATGTTAGAAGCGCGTGTTAAACGCCAATTATTGCAAGAAGTACAAGGCATTTTACCTAAAAATGTCACTATAACTAGCGTCCGCCAAGGTTTGGCTAAAGGGCTTGGTCATGCGGTATTATGTGCTTATCCTTTAGTTGGTGATGAACCATTTGCTGTTGTTTTACCGGATGTGATTATTGATGAATACGAAAGTAACCTAGCCAGCGATAATTTAGCCGCAATGATCAAAAATTATCATGAAACCAAACACAGCCAAATCATGGTAGAGCCAGTACCAAAAGAATTAGTTTCTTCTTATGGTATTGTTGACTGTCGTGGTGAAGTGTTATCTGCTGGCAATGTTGCACAAATGTATAGCGTTGTTGAAAAACCATCGGTTGACGAAGCACCATCAAATCAATCTGTAGTTGGGCGCTATGTTTTATCAGAAAAAATTTGGCCTTTACTTGCTAAAACGCCATTAGGAGCAGGTGGTGAAATTCAATTAACTGATGCCATTGCAATGCTACTTGAAGAAGATTCCGTTGATGCTTATTGCATAAAAGGCCGTAGCCATGACTGTGGTAATAAGTTGGGTTATGTACAAACTTTTGTTCAATATGCAATGCGCCATAAAATACTTGGTAAGGATGTGACAGCTTGGTTAAAAAATATTTAATGTTTTGAAATTTATGTTTAATTATAAAAGAGGACGCATGATAGCGCCCTTTTTTATATAATTTTTTAAGTTTTGGTATTTCCATTATCCAAAGTTATATTAGGATCGTTATAAATGTTCATATCCATTAATCCTATCTCCCGATCGGTAGCAATGGCTGCAGCCATGGTACCTGAAACATTGGCCAAAGTCCGAGCCATATCAATAATTGGATCAATAGCTAAAACCATACCAATTAATGGGAAGTATTCTGCCATGCCCATACCTGACAAAACAACGGTTGCCGCAACCGTTGCTGTGCCGGGAATACCTGCGATGCCAATTGAACCAATAACCACGACAATGACAAGCATAATATAAAATTGGATATTAGTATCAATGCCAACCATATGAGCTACCATAACTGCAAGTAAAGCTGGGAAGAAACCAGCACATCCATTCATTCCTATGGTACTACCTAGTGAGCCAACTAAATTTGCTGTACCTGTATTAACACCCATTCGCACGGTTAAGGTTGAGATAGTCATTGGTAATGAACCGACAGATGAGCGACTTGTAAAGGCTAATAACCATGTTCCTAGCGCTTTTTTTATAAACATGGTTGGTGAAATACCATGAATCACAACAATGGCAACATGTACAATCAACATAATCAATGTGGCGACGTAAATTGCAGCAACAAAACTTGAAACCTGAATAATTGCGGGTATTCCGTTAGAAATAATGGTGCGAGCGAGTAAAGCAATTACTGCATAGGGCATGTATTTTATGACTGTCATCGCAATCGACATGATGATCTTATAAATTGCTTCGATAAACGTTTTAAATAAGGCAATCGGTTGTGAGTTTTTCTTTTCCATTCTGTTGGCAGCAATCCCCATTAAGGCTGAGAAGATGACCAATCCAACAATATTTTCGTTTACCATTGATGCAATAATATTGCTTGGAATTAGATTTATAAAGGTATCAATAATATTAGTGTATTGTTTTGCCTGAGCTTGATTTACAGAACTTGGGCTTATTTCACCTAATGTAAATAGATTAGCTAATAAAATACCAACAATACAAGCAATTGCTGTTGTAAAAAGTAACCAAAAAATTCCTCTGAATGCGATTTGGGGTAGATTTTTTTTACCCGAGAAATCGATAATTACTTTAACAATGGATACAAATATGAGTGGTATTACTAACATTCGGATAAAAGCGATAAATGCTCGACCAAATAGTCCATACCAAGTTGCAGTTTCTTGCATCCAGATTGTTGATGAGTCAGGAAATTCTGCTATGGCTTGAATGCCTAAACCAAGCACAGCACCAAGTATTAACCCAACTAACATACGTATTGAAAAATTAACTTTTCTCTTTTGTAATGGTCTCATTACTGCAAAAAAACAGATGAGCAATAGCCCAATACCAATTAGTGTTTGATAATGAGTAATAGATAAGAACTTTTCAAAAAAGATTCCTTGAAAAATGGCATCTGGCATATTTAACCCTCACCCCTTAGTAATAAATTTAATTATCTAGTAAAATGTTTATTGATAGATTTATTAATATCTATCTTAATCAGTTAAATCATGTAATGAATGTTATTTCACGTTATCTACCTATTTGCATTATCCAAAATATATTTAAGTAATATGAGTGTGTCTTTATATTGCTCATAATACCTTTATCTATTTTGCGATTGAGCCTGCAATATTTAAAATATCCCACGGTCTGGAAAATGGTGGTGCATAAAGAAAATCTATCATGGCTAATTCATCAATTTTCAAATTCGTCCATATTGCGGTTGCAAGAGTGTTGAGCCTTAATGCCGCACCTTGCCCTCCAGCTATTTGACCACCTAAAATCACTCGAGTGTCGGCATGATAGATAAGTTTTGCTGTTACACTTGTTTGACCGGCAACATAGTTGCTGTGATTTTTATCTTTAACTATGACTGTTTTATAAGGAATTCCAGCTTTTTCGGCTTCGCTTTCAGTTAAACCTGTTCGTCCTGCTTCAATATCAAAGACTTTTAAGGCTGAGGTGCCAATAGTGCCGGGATATTCACAATTTCCGCCACCTAAATTTTCGCCTACAATTTTGCCTAGTTTGTTTGCCCCTGTAGCGAGTGGAATATATACCATTGAATGACTAACTCTATGGTGAAGGGCAACACAATCTCCAGCAGCATAAATATCTGCCATATTAGTTTGTCCAAAGCTGTTGGTGATTATGGCACCATTTGCAAGTGTCTTGATACCAAGGTTTTTATAGATATCATTTTTTGGCTTAACACCGGTTGCAATAATAACAACATCAGCAGGGTATCGTGATTTATCAGTAATTACATGTGTGACATTGTGCGATCCTTCAAAGCCAAGTACTCGCTCTTGCAAATGTAGATCACAATGTTGTTTAATATTTTCTTCAATTAGTTCAGTAATTTGTCTATCAAATGCATCGATAAGAATTCTGTCATCCAATTGAATCAATTTGACGTTTTTTTGTAAAGCAACAAGCGATTCAGCTATTTCAAGCCCAATATATCCAGCACCTATAACAATCAAATTTTTGATATTTGAGTTGGATAATGTCTGTTTGATAGCTAACCCATCATGCAGGTTGCGTAATGTGAAGATATTTTTTAGTTGACTATTTTTAAAAGGGGGAATAATGGGACTTGCACCAACTGCAAGTAGTAACTTGTCATAGCTATCATCAAAGCAATTGCCAGTATTGAGATCTTTAACAGTTAATTTTTTTTGATTAGTATCAATAGCAATGACTTCATGTAAAGTTTTTATTTCAATACCATCTTTTTGAAATTGCTCGGGCGTTCGGGATATCATTTCGTTGGCGTCAGTAAAATGGTTACCAATAAAATAAGGTAAACCGCAAGCACCAAACGAAACAATATCTGATTTTTCATAAATACGGATGGTTGCCTCAGGGTTCATTCTTTTAGCCTTTGCTGCAGCACTTGCGCCTGCGGCTTGAGCGCCAATGATGATTATTTTCACTTAATTTTCTCCTCAGTGCTCAGATACTGAATTATAAAATAATACCTTATCATACGCCATAGATTACCTTGGTGATAGATAGTTAGCATTAATATTCGTTAATTTAAAATTTTATTCGTTTGAAAATCAACAATTACTTGTTAGTGTAATTTTTTTAGTCGTATTATTTTTGTTAGAAAGTTTTCGGTAACTATGTGTTTCAGTATAAATTATTAAGTATAGGTGGCTGAGTTTGGTTGATTAATGCCATGATTAAATTAATTTGTAAGTCAGTGTCATTTAATGTGGGAATATAATAAAATGATTTTCCACCTGCATTTAAAAAGATTTCTCGATTTTCTTCGTCAATTTCGTAAATAGTTTCAATACAATCTACCGAAAATCCGGGACAGATGACGTGCGCATTGTTAACACCACTTTTTGCTAATGTTTGTAGTGTATCGCTGGTACTTGGTGTAACCCATTTGCCTTTTCCAAATTTCGATTGATAAGCCATTTGAATTGGTATATTTATGTTATTTGTTCGGCATTTTTCGATTAATAACTGTGTGGTCATTTCACAACGTTGAATATAATCCTCTTTTCGTTTGTAAATATAACGCTCAGGAATACCATGATAAGAAAGTATAAGCACTTCAGGCTCGCCTTGGCATTGAAATGCTTTCTTAATTTGTAAATAAAGTGCATTGATATAGCTTGGATGATCGGCATAATCACGAATATAGTCAATACTATTTATGATTTTGTCGGTTGCTATAATTTGTTTAAGTTTATCAAGTACAGCGAGTGTTGTGGTTGTTGAGTATTGTGGAAAAAGTGGCAATACCGTAATTTTTGAACATGATTGAAGCTTGTTCAATGCAGATTGAATATTGGGTTCACCATAGGTCATGGCTAATTCACATTGAATATTTGGTAAGTGGTGTTGTAATTTATCACATAATAATTGGCTGTAATGAAGTAAAGGTGATGAGCCATTTATCCAAATTTTTTGGTAATGATGAATAATGTAAGGCACTCGTTTAGGTATTACAAGGTACTTTAAAATCGGATACCAAAATAGTTTCGGTAAATCAACGACATGGCGATCGAGTAAGAACTCGGTTAAGTACCGTTTTATTGCATCTGGTGTTGCCGCGTTTGGTGTACCTAGATTAATCAGCAATAACCCTTGTTTTTTATTCACAAGTAATCCTTATTTTGAGCAAAGATAATAGTTGATAATGTTAAAAAGCCTATGTAGTGCGCCTTGATTTTGTTTTAATACTTGATACGCTTGTTCGCCAATTTGTTGACTACGCGTTTTATTTTCTAAAAGCCCATTAATCGCTGAATAAAGGGAATCGGCTGTGCTAGCACAAATGATCATGCCATCAGCTGAAATAAGTTGCTCACAAATCACTTTAAAATTGAAAAAATGTTCGCCACTAATGATTGGGATGTGGTGAAGTGCGGGTTCTAATGGATTATGCCCTCCATGTTTCACTAAACTGCCACCAACAAAGGCAATATCTGCAATACCATAAAGTTCTATTAATTCTCCCATCGTATCACCCAAAATGACTTGGGTTTGTTTAGCAGGAATTTGACCGCTACTGCGGTTTATATAATTTAATCCGCAATCATTAATTAATTTTTTGACTGTTTTAAAGCGTTCTGGGTGGCGGGGGACAATAATCAATAACAAATCAGGATATTTTTGTAATAACCGCTTAAAGGCAGATAAGATGATTTCATCTTCTCCATTATGTGTACTTGCGGCAATAAAGATAGGGCGATCTAATTGCCACCGCTGTTTTAGCGTTTTGATTTTTTGCTGTTGTTGATCTGTTAAATCAATATCAAATTTAATACTACCAGTTATTGTTAAGCGATCACGAGGTAAGCCCAGTGAAGTAAAACGTTCCCCATCTTGCTTATTTTGTGCGGCAATTGCACTAATTTTTGATAGTAAATTGCTAATGGATCGCCCTAGTTTACTGTATCGATTAGCTGAGCGTTCTGATAATCTGGCATTGGCAATAATTAGCTGAATATTTCGTTTATAACACTGACAGATAAAATTAGGCCAAAGCTCAGTTTCCATAATGATCACTAATTTAGGATTGACCGTATTTAAAAAACGATTTATTGCGCAGGGCAAATCATAAGGTAAATATACATGGCTGACGCTATCACCAAGTAATGATTTAACTTGCTCTGAGCCTGTTGGCGTCATGGTGGTAACAGTGATAGGTAAACTAGGATACTGTTGTGTAAGTGCTTTGATTAGTGGGATGGCTGCTATCGTTTCACCCACCGATACGGCATGCACTAAAATACCGTTAGATTTAACTTTATTTTTGCAAAAACCATAGCGTTCAAGCCAACGCTTTCGATAAGCTGGTGCTTTACGACTACGCCAAAGCAGTCTTAGCCAAACCAGTGGTTGAATCAAATATAATAAAAAAGTATATAAAATTTGCATACTAATTATAAGTTGGTTAGATCAAAAAAGTGTTCACGATAATAAACAAGTTCAGCAATTGAGTCACGAATATCATCAAGCGCTTGGTGTGAACTTTGTTTGCTAATCCCTTTTAGTATTTCAGGTTTCCAACGTTTAGCTAATTCTTTAATTGTGCTGACATCTAAATAGCGATAATGAAAATAACTTTCTAAATTAGGCATGTAGTTAAATAAAAAACGACGATCTTGCCCAATAGTATTACCGCAAATTGGAGAGCTGTTTTCTGGTACCCATTGTTTTAAAAATTCGATGGTTTGTTGTTCGGCCTGTTGTTCAGTAATAGTACTTTTGCGAACTCGCTCAATAAGTCCTGATTTGCCATGGGTGTTTTGGTTCCATTCATCCATTAATGCTAATTGCTCATCAGATTGATGAACTGCAATCACAGGACCTTCAGCAAGGATATTTAAGTTAGAATCGGTAACAATGGTTGCGAGCTCAATAATACGATCAGTTATTGGATTGAGTCCAGTCATTTCAAGGTCTATCCAAATTAGATTGTTACTATTAATTTGAGATTGTTTGTTCATAATTTGCTATAGAGATTTTCTTTTTGATACTGAGTAGTGTAGCATAACTGACAATCTGTTTTAGTAAAAAAATGAGTACTATGGCAAAAAATAAACTATCCAATAATCAAAAAAGACGTGTAGCAGCAAAACATCAGCAACGATTAGCAATAAAGAAAGATGAGAGTCTGGCAAATTTTTCATCACCTCGTGACGGTATAGTAATAAGTCGTTTTGGTAAGTCTGCTGATGTTGAAGATAGTGCAGGTCTTATTTATCGTTGTAGTATTCGTCGCACGTTACCTTCGATAGTCACTGGTGATAAAGTAGTATGGCGCGAAAGTTTAGAGCCAAACACCAATGGTATTATTGAAGCAGTTCACCCAAGACATTCTGAACTTGTCCGACCTGATTTTTATGATGGCGTTAAACCCGTTGCGGCAAATGTAGATCAAATTGTGATTATATCGGCTGTATTGCCAGAGCTGTCTCTTAATATTATTGACCGCTATTTAGTCGCTTGTGAAGCGGTTGATATAAAACCGATTATTATTTTAAATAAAATTGATTTATTAAACGATGCTGAGCGTGAAAATATTGATAATCAATTGGCTATTTATACTAAAATTGGTTATCAAGTGTTGTATGTTTCATGCCAACATCAACAAGGCATTGCTGTGTTACAAGATATTTTACAAGATAAGGTTTCCATTTTAGTAGGACAGTCAGGTGTGGGAAAATCAAGTATTATTAATTTATTGTTACCTTATCAATCACAATCAGTTATGACTGGAGGTATTTCAGAAATATCCGGACTGGGTCAACATACAACCACTTCCTCTCGGCTTTATCACTTACCAAATGGTGGAGATATTATTGACTCACCAGGGATCCGCGAATTCGGTTTATGGCACTTAGAGCCAGAACAAGTAATTAGTGGTTTTAAAGAATTTGATAATTATTTAGGCGGTTGCCACTTTCGCGATTGTAATCACTTTGATACGCCAGGTTGTTTACTACAAAAAGCGGTACAAGATGGTAAAATTGCACCATCAAGGCTTGATAACTATCATCGAATTTTGCAAACAATGCAAGAAGTTAAGGCAAAAACTAACAAAATCTATAAATAATCAGCTTGATTCATTTATAACAAAATTAACTTAAATAAGTTGTATTTGTGTTTGAGTCATTACTGTAATTACTTGCTGCTCACAATTAGAGGTAACCTTTTGAAAGTCATTACTAGATTGTGAGCAATGAATATAATATTTAACATCTATTTTTTTAATGCAAAACCAATAGCTACATATGCCCAACCTTGGAAAATAAGGTCAATACCTAAAAACATACCTAATACCCAAAGACTGTCATATGGCCAACCTGCAATAATCATAAATCCTAAAATTAATGTAATAATCCCTGAGGTTAAAATCCATCCCCAACGAGGTAAATTGCGGTTATTCATAGCAGCAAATATTTGTGTAAAGCCGCTCATAATTAGCAAGAATGAAATCACCAATGTTAAGGCTGATGAAATAGCAACAGGTTGGAAAAATGACATTAGACCAATAAAAATGTATAAAATCCCCATTACTGCCCATAATGCTGACTGACCAAAACCTTTAATGCGAAATGAATGTAGTGCTTGGGCAATACCTGCAATTAAAATTAATGAACCAATAAAATAGACAGAAAAGACGGTTGCCATGAACTGATAGCTTAATGCTAAGCTTCCCAATATAATTAAAATAATACCAACTAAAATAAACCAGTTTGATCTTTCTTTAAGATTGTAGACATTGTTTTCGTTAGATATCATGTTATTTACCTATTTTTATAAGTTAATTTTGGATTTCAAATTAAAACCACTTTTAAGACTCATAGTTTGTCAATGGTGATTTAGTAAATGAAAAGAAAGGTAGTGAAGGTACAATTTATTGCACAGTAATTATGTTTATCCCAACTTTTACCGTGCATATAAAATAGTTAATATAATAAAACTAATTTTAGAATTAATCTTTATCTTTCAGTGCTTCGTCTAGCGTTGAGTAGAACATTAATTTGTTAGAAATTGGAGCAATTTTTGCGCGAGCTAATGTTTTTAATGGCTGAAACTGTAACTCACAAATTGATAGGTCAACATGTTCAGGTAATTCATCTATAAAATGTATTAAAGCATTGAGCCCACCTGCATCAAGAATAGGTACTGCATCCCATTGCAGCACTATATGTTCATATCCATTAATCTTTTGATAAATTTCTAAAAATGTGCGTTCGGCCGCAGCAAAAAACAGTGGTCCATTAATGCGTAGTGCTAAGGTTCTATCGTTACTGCGATTGAGTTCAACTAAGCGAGTCATGCGTGCGATACGGCGCATAAATAAAATTGAGGCAAGTACAATTCCAAGTGTAATTGCAATCACCATATCAAATAGTACTGTTAGCGACATGCAAATTAGCATAATTAAAATATCATCTTTAGGAGCGCATTTGATAATATAAATGACGCGTTGAACAGCACTCATATTCCATGCCACAATAAGCAACAGTGCAGCCATAGCAGAAAGCGGAATAAATGATAATGCTGGTGCAAAGCAAATCAGCGCAAGTAAAACAACTAAAGAATGCAAAACAGCAGCAATAGGCGAAGTCGCCCCAGCTTTGACATTTGCCGCCGACCGTGCAATCGCTGCTGTTGCTGAAATTCCGCCAAAAAATGGTGCAATAATATTTCCTAAACCTTGACCAATAAGTTCGCTATTTGAGTGATGTTTAGTGTGTGTCATTTCATCTAATACCACAGCACAAAGTAACGACTCAATAGCACATAACATTGCCATAGTTAGCGAAATTGGTAATAAGGCGGTGATTGTTGACCAATCCCAGTTAAATTCAGTATGAAGCCACGGTAAAGAAAATTCTGGTAGCATTGATGGGATACCATGCCCTATGGTATTATCAGATAGTGTATAGATAAATCGTGAACCAATCGTTTCAATTTGATAGCCAAATTGATTAAAAATAAACATGACAGCAATGCCCGCAACCAGTGCCGGTAGATGACCGGATATTTTAAGATTAAGTTTTGGCCATACAATTAATACAATCAGTGTTATTACACCGACTATAGTGTCAGCAATATTAATAGTTGGTAGTGTTTTAGCTAGTTCCATAACTTTACCAATATAACTTTCTGGCATGTGCTCAAGTGTTAAACCAAAAAAATCTTTAATTTGCATGGTTGCGATAGTGATGGCAATGCCTGAAGTAAAACCTAATACAACGGGTAATGGAATATATTCAATTAATCTACCTAATCGTATCAATCCCATTAATACAAGGAATATGCCAGACAGTAATGTTGCAATAAGTAACCCTGATAACCCATATTGTAATGATACAGGGTATAAAATAACCACAAAGGCTGCAGTAGGACCAGAAACACTAAACTTCGAACCTCCCGTTAATGCAATTATGAAGCCCGATATAATTGCAGTATATAGGCCATGCTGTGGGGGGACGCCACTAGCGATTGCTAATGCCATTGCTAATGGTATAGCTATAATACCTACGGTTATGCCTGCAATTAAATCTTTAAGAAAACGTGATGTATTGTAAGGGTTAATTAGGCAAGAAGATATAAATGCACAACTAATTTTAGTGCCAGAAAGACCATATAATTTCATTATTTTAATTAACAGAGGTTATTTGAAATACTTAATAAGATAATCTTTTTTGCGGAAATTGAAAACGAGTTTTTAAGGTAATTCTTTTTTCACAAAAAGAAAAATATTTTTTGCCAAATTGTGATGTTGTCAATTTAATGATGAGACCTTTATATTTTTGAGTTGTATTTAGTTTTACATTCTTACCATTGCTTAAATTAGAGCATGAAGATATTACTTATAATATTTTGTGATTAGCAAATAAATAAAATCAATTAATCGATGTAGGAAAAATTATGTTGATAAACTAAATGGGTTGGGATTTAGATTCATAATCAATCTACTGTGGAGACGTTTAAAATTTCGTAATTGGATAAATGAGGAATGAATACTTATTTACTTAACTTTAATAACCTACTCAGTTGGTATTAATTATTTTAATTAGCAGGCTGTTTTAGTTATTTTTAAACTTGCAACCAAAAAGTGACTGGGCCGTCATTTATCAATGATACTTGCATATTGGCAGCAAATTGTCCTGTTGCTGTTTTGATTTGTTTTTCACATAGCTCGGAAAAAATTTGATAAAGTTTATTGGCTTCATCGGGTTTGGCTCCTTTTGTAAAGCTAGGACGCATACCTTTTTGGGTATCTGCTGCTAGCGTAAATTGGGATACGATTAATACTTCGCCGTTTGCTTGTTTTACATTCAAATTCATTTTTCCGTTATTGTCGTTAAAAATACGATAACCAAGTACTTTTTCACATAATCTGATTGCCTTTTGTTGATTATCATCTTGTTCTATGCCAAGTAAGATCAATAAACCATGATTAATACGTCCAATAACCTGATTATCGACCGATACAGAAGCTTGTTTAACACGTTGAATTAAGGCAATCATAAAATAGTTACTCCAATAGAGATTGATTATTAGACATTTGTTTTTTTTGGCGATTATAATCTGTTAAGGTTGCAGCAAATTCAGCGCCAAATAATACAATACACCAAGAGCAGTAGATCCATGCTAACATAATGGGAATTGTTGATACGACACCATAGATAAGTTGATAAGTTGGAAATGAACTTACATAAAGCGCAAATGCTCGTTTACCTAACTCAAATAATATTGCTGCGACTATTGCTCCAATGAGCGATTCTTTAAGAGGTACTGATTCAGTGGGTATAATGCTATACAATAGCCAAAATCCAATTATTGATATTATAAATGGTAAAGCGCTAAGCATTATATTCCCTGTGGCAGCTGTTGAAATCCATTGCGGAGAAAATATATAGGAACTTACCACCACACTTGATCCAGCTAAAATAGGTCCTAAGGTCAATATTGTCCAGTACATTGTTAGATTATACATAAATGAGCGTTTGCGTTTAGTTTTCCAAATATGATTTAGAGTGGTATTTATTGAGTTGATGAGTAATAATGACGTGATAATCAACCCTATAATACCGAAAAAGGTCATTTTTTTTGTATTAGCAATGAATTGTTCGAGATAATTTTGAATGATATCGCTTGCTGTAGGTACTAGATTACTATAAATTACTCGCTTTAACGATAAGCTAATTTCATCAAACATTGGAAAGGCAGATAACAAGGAAAAAATAACGGTGATAAGTGGAACCAATGCTAGTATTGTAGTATAAGCGAGGCTAGCTGAAGAAGTAGTTAAACGATCTTGATTGATTCGCAACCACAACATTTTTGAGAAGATTTTTATCAGCTTAAATATTTTCATGGTTTTTTATTGGTTAGCAATGATACAATTAGTGGTTATATTATTTTTTAATAAAATCAGTGCATTATTTGCATCATCCCTGCTTGTGTACGGTCCTGCAGTGACGCGATATAATTTTTCTGAAGAGATATTACTATTTATACCAGCCATAGCAAGCCGTGCTCTTAATGTATCAGCATTTGATTTTTCTTTAAATGCACCACATTGTAGTATCCATTTTGATGCCATTTGGGAATTTGTAGATGATGTTGACTTTGTCAGATTTGTTCTTTCTGGCAATAAAGTATTAGATGGTGATTCTGTAGTTATTTTTGAGTTATTGGCAAAACTTTTCAAAATTTGTTGTCGTTCATTAGCAGTAGAATTGGCAAATTGTCCAGAGCTTGCATTTGGTGTTTCTAATGCTTTGAGATATGCCCAACGCTCTTGAGGTTGTTCAGGAAGAGTTATTGCTGGTGGGTTGGTTTTGCTTATGGATTGTGCAATTGCTTTATTAGGTTTATTGTTAGAAACAAAGTAAAGGATAGCAGAAAATAAAGTAATAAGAATAATTGTCATAAATACCATAAGTTTAGGCATGAGCTGTGATTTATTTTTTTTAGGTTGGCTCTTTTTTCTAACATAGTCACGCTGCGCCACAATCTACTCTCTTTTTTATTAGTATTGAATTACAGTTCAGTATACAAATAAAAAAAGTGGCTTTCACCACTTTTTTTATTTTATTAGAAATACAACAATTAACAGAATAAAGTATTAAGCTAATGCTTTAATCTGTTTTATTAAATTCGCTTTATGGCGTGCAGCTTTATTTTTGTGAATTAAGCCACGAGCCGCTTGACGGTCAACAACTGCTTGCATGTCTTTGAATGCTACTTCAGCTGTTTGTTTATCACCAGCTGCAACAGCCGCGTAAACTTTTTTAACATAAGTACGCATCATTGAACGGTTACTAGCATTATGTTTACGGCGCTTTTCAGATTGAACCGCACGTTTCTTAGCTGATTTGATATTAGCCAAAGTCAACTCCCAAGATTAAATAAAATTACATATTAATAAGGCGGCAAAATATGCCTGATTTTCTGCCAATTGTCAATGCTGTTAAATAAAAAATTGCGATTTATAAATTTTATATGCATAACAAATGTTTACTATTTGAACAATAATCACTATAACTTAGAAAGAATTTTTATGTTAAAATAGTTTAAATTTTATTTTATTTATATTTTATAAGAGGAAGTCTCATGTCTATTATTAGAATGCAAGATCTAGATCTAAAAGGAAAACGCTTATTTATTCGCTCAGATCTTAATGTGCCAGTCAAAAATGGTAAGGTAACTTCCGATGCGCGTATTAAAGCATCATTGCCAACTATAGAAGAGGCCATTAGAAAAGGTGCTAAAGTAATGGTTACTTCTCATATTGGTCGCCCGACAGAAGGAGAGTATAATCCAGAGTTTTCTTTACAGCCTGTTGTTGATTATTTAAAAGAACATGTATCATTCCCTGTTCGTTTAGTAAAAGATTATCTTAATGGCGTAGATGTTAAAGAAGGCGAATTGGTGGTTCTTGAAAATGTTCGTTTTAATATTGGTGAAGGTAAAGATGATGAATCTTTGTCTAAAAAATACGCAGCACTTTGTGATATTTATGTGATGGATGCGTTTGGTACAGCTCACCGAGCTCAAGCTTCCACTCATGGCGCTGGTAAATTTGCTCCAATTGCTTGTGCTGGTCCATTATTAGCAGCTGAACTTGATGCGTTAGGTAAAGCTTTAGATAACCCAGCAAGACCAATGGTTGCTATCGTTGCAGGTTCTAAAGTATCAACAAAATTAACTGTACTTGATTCTTTATCAAAGATTGCTGATCAAATTATTGTCGGTGGTGGTATTGCGAATACTTTTATTGCTGCTGAAGGTTATAATGTAGGTAAATCTCTTTATGAAGCAGATTTAATTCCAGAAGCTAAAAAATTAATGAGTAGTTGTGAAATACCCGTTCCAACCGATGTTCGCGTTGCCACTGAATTTAGTGAAGCAGCAACAGCGACCGAGAAATCAGTTAAAGAAGTTAAAGAAAATGAACAAATCCTTGATTTAGGTGATAAATCAGCAGAAGTATTAGCAAATATGATCAAAAATGCTAAAACCATTTTATGGAATGGCCCAGTGGGTGTTTTTGAATTCCCTAATTTCCGTCGTGGTACTGAAATTGTAGCTAAAGCAATTGCCGATAGCGAAGGTTTTTCAATCGCAGGTGGAGGTGATACATTAGCTGCAATTGATCTATTTGATATTGAGGATAAAATCTCTTATATTTCAACTGGTGGGGGAGCCTTCCTTGAGTTCGTTGAAGGTAAAAAGCTCCCCGCTGTTGCGATGTTAGAAGCTAGAGCAAAAGCGTAGTATTTGAGTTTAGTAAAAGGATGAGGCAACTACTCATCCTTTAATTTTTATAAATAAATTTATAGGTAATAAAATGGTTACTAAGATTTCTGATGTTGTTAAACCTGGTGTTGTCACTGGTGATGATGTTCAAAAAGTATTTCAAATCGCTCGCGAAAATAATTTTGCATTACCTGCGGTTAACTGTGTTGATACGAATACTATTAATGCTGTTATTGAAACAGCAGCAAAAGTAGGTTCTCCTGTTATTGTTCAATTCTCTAATGGTGGATCTCAATTTATTGCTGGCAAAGGTTTAAAATTAGAAGGTCAAGAATGTGCTGTATTGGGTGCTATTTCTGGTGCAAAGCATGTTCATCTTATGGCTGAAAAATATGGTGTTCCAGTTATTGTTCATACTGATCATTGTGCTAAAAAATTACTTCCATGGGTTGATGGATTACTTGATGCTGGCGAAACTCATTTTGCAAAAACAGGTAAACCTTTATTTTCTTCTCATATGATTGACCTTTCAGAAGAATCATTAAAAGATAATATTGATATTTGTTGCCAATATCTTGCTCGTATGTCAGCAATGAAAATGACTTTAGAGTTAGAGTTAGGATGTACAGGTGGTGAAGAAGATGGTGTTGACAATAGCCATATGGATAGTTCAGCACTTTATACGCAACCAGAAGATGTGGCTTATGCTTATGAACGTTTAAGTGCTATCAGTCCTAGGTTTACTATTGCAGCTTCATTTGGTAATGTGCATGGAGTTTATAAACCAGGTAATGTAAAATTGACCCCCAAAATTTTAGATAACTCACAAAAATATGTATCTGAAAAATATAATTTACCAGCCAAATCATTAAACTTTGTATTTCATGGTGGATCAGGTTCTACGTCAGAAGAAATTGCTGAAGCAGTAAGTTATGGTGTAATTAAAATGAATATTGATACAGATACCCAATGGGCTAACTGGTCTGGTATTTTAAATTACTACAAAGCAAATGAAGCTTACTTACAGGGTCAATTAGGTAACCCAGAAGGTGTTGATGCCCCAAATAAAAAATATTACGATCCACGAGTATGGTTACGCAAAGGGCAAGATTCATTAGTTGCTCGTTTAGAACTTGCATTTAAAGAACTTAATGCTATTGATGTGCTTTAAACATTATTTAATTTTTTTAATATAAGCAGGGCAATTTTTCCTGCTTATATTTTTGATTGCTAATAAATAGGGCTTGCATTTATTTATTAGTTGTAGGATAATTTCGCCCTCATTTAACTTAGGGGAGCTGTCTGTTTATTAGTAATTTATTAATAGAAGAGGCGTTTGTACCCGAGAAAAGGAAACTAAAATGGCAAAAAAAGTACAAGCTTACATCAAGTTGCAAGTAGCAGCTGGTGCAGCTAATCCAAGTCCACCAGTTGGTCCGGCACTTGGTCAACATGGTGTAAATATCATGGAATTCTGTAAAGCGTTTAATGCTAAAACAGAAAGTATGGAAAAAGGTTTACCTATACCAGTAGTAATTTCTGTGTATTCTGACCGTTCATTTACATTTGTAACTAAAACTCCTCCTGCAGCTGTTTTATTAAAGAAAGCTGCTAAAATTAAGTCAGGTTCTGGTGAGCCTAATAAGAAAAAAGTAGGTAAAGTTACAAGCACTCAAATTCGTGAAATTGCTGAATTAAAGGCTGCAGATATGAATGGTTCTACCATTGAAACGATGATGCGTTCTATCGAAGGAACAGCGCGTTCAATGGGTCTGGAAGTGGAGGGTTAATTCATGGCTAAATTATCTAAAAAAGCTAAACTTATCCGCGAAAAAGTGAATGCAACCAAACAATATGAAATTAATGAAGCGATTGCTTTGTTAAAAGAGTTGGCTACAGCTAAATTTACCGAAAGCGTCGATGTTGCGGTTAATTTGGGTATTGATTCACGTAAATCAGATCAAAATGTTCGTGGTGCTATAGTGTTGCCTCATGGGACAGGGCGTAGTGTTCGAGTTGCTGTATTTACTCAAGGAGCAAACGCTGAAGCAGCTAGAGAAGCCGGTGCTGAATTAGTAGGCATGGATGATCTTGCAGATCAAATTAAAAAAGGCGAAATGAACTTTGATGTGGTTATTGCTTCACCAGATGCTATGCGAGTTGTTGGTCAGTTAGGTCAAATTTTAGGACCACGTGGTTTAATGCCAAACCCTAAAGTCGGCACTGTAACACCTAACGTTGCAGAAGCTGTTAAAAATGCTAAAGCTGGTCAAATTCGTTACCGTAATGATAAAAATGGTATTATTCACACTACAATTGGTAAAGCTGATTTTGATGCAGATAAACTTAAAGAAAATTTAGAAGCAATACTTGTTGCCTTAAAACGTGCAAAACCGGCATCTTCTAAAGGTGTGTTTGTGAAAAAAGTTAGTCTTTCTACTACAATGGGTGCTGGTGTTACCATAGATCAAACAACATTGAGTACAACTGTTTAATTATCTTTTTGATTAGATAGTGAAAAATCGGTTGGTGTCTGGCCTTAACCAGACCCCGTCCAAGACCGTAGGTGTAATTGATATTTAATTGCTTAATTTTCCTACGTAGACGGTGACAGAACCTGATAGATATAATAGAAGGATTCTGCTCATCGTGGTTGTGCTAACTACATGTGTAGTTAGTTTAAATAAGTCTAGGCTTTGCCTAGTTTTAATCCAGGAGCAAAACCAATGGCACTAAATCTTCAAAATAAACAAGAGATTGTTGCTGAAGTTAATGAAATCGCCAAAGGTGCGCTATCTGCAGTTGTTGCTGATTCTCGTGGCGTAACTGTAGAAAAAATGACTGCATTACGTAAATCTGCTCGTGAAGCTGGTGTCTATATGCGTGTTGTTCGTAATACGCTATTACGCCGTGTTGTTGAGGGCACTCAATATGAGTGCTTAAAAGATACGTTTGTTGGTCCTACTCTAATTGCATTTTCAAATGAGCACCCAGGTGCTGCAGCACGTATTTTTAAAGCGTTTGCTAAGGAAAATGATAAATTTGAGATTAAAGCCGCAGCCTTTGAAGGTGAGTTAATTACTGCAGCGAACATTGATCGCTTAGCAACATTACCTACCTATGAAGAAGCATTAGCTCGCTTGATGTCAACCATGAAAGAAGCCGCAGCTGGCAAATTGGTTCGTACTCTTGCAGCAGTTCGCGATCAAAAAGAAGCAGCTTAATTGCATTATGATTGTGAATTTTATTAATTAAAATTGTAAATTTGGGAAACTATATTATGTCTATCACTAAAGAACAAATTTTAGATGCAGTCGCAGAAATGTCTGTAATGGACGTTGTTGAACTTGTATCAATGATGGAAGAAAAGTTTGGCGTTTCTGCAGCAGCAGCTGTTGCCGTTGCTGCCGCAGGTCCAGCTGAAGCAGCAGAAGAAAAAACCGAGTTTGATGTAATCTTAAAAGATGTTGGTGCAAACAAAGTAGCTGTTATCAAAGCAGTTCGTGGTGCAACAGGCTTAGGCTTAAAAGAAGCTAAAGATCTTGTTGAATCAGCTCCAGCTACAGTTAAAGAAGGTATTAGTAAAGCTGATGCTGAAGAGCTTAAAAAGTCACTTGAAGAATCTGGTGCAGTTGTCGAACTTAAGTAAATTAATCGATGGCAAGCTAAATGGCTGGGGGTTTTTACCTCCAGCCTTTTTGCGCTGTAACAATCTGAAGAATTTTATTTGAAGACTATCAGTAAAAAGCAATAAAGAAATAGTATATCTAATAAGCCTAATCAATTGATATTTATAGATATTTCGATGAGGTGTCAGGCGTTATTATTTAATAGTAGTACCCTGATGAATATTTAATCATGCTAAAAAAATAGCAGATAAGCAAGTTGAGGAACTAATGGTTTACTCTTATACCGAGAAAAAACGAATTCGTAAGAATTTTGGTAAGCGTCCACAAGTCTTGGATATACCGTATCTTCTTTCTATTCAACTTGATTCGTTCCAGAAATTTATTGAGCAAGACCCTGAAGGCCAATACGGTTTAGAAGCCGCTTTTCGTTCAATATTTCCGATAAAAAGTTATAGTGGTAACGCTGAGTTACAATACGTGAGCTTTAAAATGGGCGAACCTGTGTTTGATGTTAAAGAATGTCAAATTAGAGGGATCACTTACTCAGCACCATTGCGCGTAAAATTACGTTTAGTTATTTATGATAAAGATGCACCAGAAGGAACAGTAAAAGATATTAAAGAACAAGACGTCTATATGGGTGAAATTCCTTTAATGACAGACAATGGTACATTTGTGATCAATGGTACTGAACGCGTTATTGTTTCACAGTTACATCGTAGTCCTGGTGTGTTCTTTGACAGTGATAAAGGTAAAACGCACTCTTCTGGGAAAGTTTTATATAATGCTCGGATTATTCCTTATCGTGGCTCTTGGCTTGATTTTGAATTTGATCCAAAAGATAATCTTTTTGCTCGTATTGACCGTCGTCGTAAACTTCCAGCGACAATAATTTTGCGTGCGCTAGGTTATGAAACAGAAGAAATTTTAGATATCTTCTTCGAAAAAACGTTTTTTGAAGTAGGCAAATCCAAACTAAAAATGGATCTTGTGCCTGAGCGTTTACGTGGGGAAACTGCACTTTTTGATATTGAAGCAAAAGGTAAAACTTATGTAGAAAAAGGGCGCCGTATTACAGCTCGTCACATTCGTGAATTAGAAAAAGATAAAGTTAGCAAAATTGATGTGCCAGTTGAATATATCGTTAACAAAGTACTTGCAAAAAATTATGTTAATGAAGCGACAGGTGAAGTTATTGCCTTTGCCAATACACCAATTTCATTAGAATTATTACTAGAATTAACTAATGCTGGTCACAAAAAAATTGAAACATTATTTACTAATGACCTTGATCATGGTTCATTTATTTCTGAAACACTGAATGTTGATTCAACTCGTGACCGTCTAGGTGCGCTAGTTGAAATTTATCGTATGATGCGCCCTGGTGAACCACCAACAAAAGAAGCTGCTGAAGCGCTATTCGATAATTTATTCTTCTCTGATGAACGTTATGATTTATCAGCTGTTGGCAGGATGAAATTTAACCGTTCTTTAGGCCGTGACGATATTGAAGGTGAAAGCGTTTTAACAAAAGATGATATCATCGATGTTATGAAAAAGCTTATTAGTATCCGTAATGGTCATGGTGACGTGGATGATATTGATCATTTGGGCAACCGCCGTATACGTAGTGTGGGTGAAATGGCTGAAAACCAATTCCGTATTGGTCTAGTTCGTGTAGAACGAGCAGTTAAAGAACGTTTATCATTAGGCGATCTTGATTCACTAATGCCACAAGATATGATTAATGCTAAACCAATTTCAGCAGCGATTCGTGAGTTCTTTGGATCAAGCCAGTTATCACAATTCATGGATCAAAATAATCCATTGTCGGAAATTACACACAAACGCCGTATTTCTGCATTAGGTCCTGGTGGCTTAACTCGTGAGCGCGCAGGATTCGAAGTTCGTGACGTACATCCTACTCACTATGGTCGGGTTTGTCCGATTGAGACACCTGAAGGTCCAAATATCGGTTTGATTAACTCGCTAGCAGTTTATTCTCGGACTAATGAGTATGGCTTCTTAGAAACACCGTATCGCCGTGTGATTGATGGTGTTGTAACTGATGAAATTAACTATTTATCAGCGATTGATGAGAGTGAGTTTGTTATTGCTCAGGCTAACTCCAATCTAGATGATGCAGGCCGTTTTAAAGAAGAATTAGTGACTTGTCGTTTAAATGGTGAATCTGGATTATATACCCCGGATCAAGTTCACTATATGGATGTATCAACTCAACAAATTGTATCGGTTGGTGCTTCATTAATTCCATTCTTAGAGCATGATGATGCGAACCGTGCTTTAATGGGGGCAAACATGCAACGTCAAGCTGTGCCAACGTTAAAAGCTGAAAAGCCGTTTGTTGGGACTGGTATGGAACGTGCAGTAGCTGTTGACTCAGGTGTAACAGCGGTTGCTCGTCGTGGTGGTATAGTTCAATATGTTGATGCTTCTCGTATTGTTGTTAATGTTAATGTTGATGAAATATATGCTGGTGAAACAGGTATTGATATTTATAACTTAACTAAATATACCCGTTCTAACCAAAATACGTGCATCAACCAAATTCCATGTGTGGAACTGGGTGAAAAAGTTGAACGTGGCGATGTACTTGCAGACGGTCCATCGACAGACTTAGGTGAATTAGCATTAGGTCAAAATATGCGAGTGGCATTTATGCCATGGAATGGTTATAACTTCGAGGATTCTATTTTAGTTTCTGAAAAAGTGGTACAAGATGACCGTTTTACTTCAATTCATATTCAAGAATTATCTTGTATCTCTCGAGACACCAAATTAGGTGCTGAAGAAATTACTGCTGATATTCCAAATGTAGGCGAAGCAGCATTATCTAAACTTGATGAATCAGGGATTGTATATATTGGTGCTGAGGTTAAAGGTGGTGATATTCTTGTTGGTAAAGTAACACCAAAAGGCGAAACACAATTAACCCCAGAAGAAAAACTACTTCGTGCGATTTTTGGTGAAAAAGCTTCTGACGTTAAAGATACTTCTTTACGTGTTCCAAATGGAGTTTCAGGTACAGTAATTGATGTTCAAGTCTTTACTCGAGATGGCGTACAAAAAGATAAACGTGCGCTTGAAATTGAAGAGATGCAACTTAAGCAGGCAAGAAAAGATTTAACTGAAGAACTTAAAATCTTAGAGGCTGCATTGTTTGCTCGCATTCGTGAGGTACTAATTTCAGGCGGGATCAAAGCTGATAAATTGGATACTTTACCACATGAAAAATGGTTAACAATTGGTATTGCAGACGAAGATAAACAAGCCCAATTAGAACAGTTGGCTGAACAGTACGATGAAATCAAAACAGAGTTTAACAAAAAACTTGAAGCAAAACGCATGAAGATCACTCAAGGTGATGATTTACAGCCTGGTGTTCTTAAAATCGTTAAAGTTTACTTGGCAGTTAAACGTCAAATTCAGCCGGGTGATAAGATGGCTGGTCGTCATGGTAACAAAGGGGTTATTTCAAAAATTAACCCAATTGAAGATATGCCATATGATGAAAAAGGTCGTCCAGTTGATATCGTATTGAATCCGCTAGGTGTTCCGTCGCGTATGAATATTGGACAGATATTAGAAACTCATTTGGGTATGGCCGCTAAAGGTATTGGTCAGAAGATCGATGCTATGCTAAAAGAACAGCAGGAATTAGCTAAATTACGTGAATTTATTCAAAAAGCGTATGATCTTGGTTTAGGTGCTGCGCAAAAAGTTAATGTTGCAGAATTTACTGATCAAGAAGTGATGACTTTAGCACAAAATTTACGTAATGGTATGCCATTAGCAACACCTGTATTTGATGGTGCTAAAGAGCAAGAAATTAAGGCATTACTAGAGCTGGGTGACTTACCAACTTCTGGTCAAATTACTTTGTATGATGGTCGTACGGGTGAAAAATTTGAACGTCCAGTTACTGTAGGTTATATGTATATGCTCAAATTGAATCACTTAGTTGATGACAAAATGCATGCTCGTTCTACTGGTTCATACAGTCTGGTTACTCAACAGCCATTGGGTGGTAAAGCTCAATTTGGTGGTCAACGTTTTGGTGAGATGGAAGTGTGGGCACTTGAAGCATATGGTGCAGCTTATACATTACAAGAAATGTTAACTGTTAAATCAGATGACGTAAACGGTCGAACTAAAATGTATAAAAATATTGTAGATGGTGATCATCGTATGGAACCTGCGATCCCAGAATCATTTAATGTACTATTAAAAGAGATTCGTTCGCTAGGTATAAATATAGAGTTAGATGAAGAGTAATTTTTGCTAACTTAAATGATTTCTATTTATAGGGATAACTTATTAGTAATAATAAGTTATCTAATTGGTTTAACTCCATAGGAGTCAATTGTGAAAGACTTATTAAAGTTTCTAAAAGCACAAACAAAAACTGAAGACTTTGATGCTATCAAGATAGGCCTTGCTTCTCCTGATATGATTCGCTCATGGTCTTTTGGTGAAGTCAAAAAACCTGAAACAATCAATTATCGTACGTTCAAACCTGAACGTGATGGATTGTTTTGTGCACGTATTTTCGGACCAGTAAAAGATTATGAATGTTTATGTGGAAAATATAAACGTCTAAAACACCGTGGTGTTATTTGTGAAAAATGTGGAGTTGAAGTAACTCAAGCTAAAGTACGTCGTGAACGTATGGGACATATTGAACTTGCGTCACCTACAGCTCATATTTGGTTTTTAAAATCATTACCATCTCGTATTGGTTTATTACTTGATATGCCACTTCGTGATATTGAACGTGTCCTTTATTTTGAATCATTTATGGTTCTTGATGGAGGAATGACAAATCTTGAACGTGGTCAGATCTTAACTGAAGAACAATATTTAGATGCGTTAGAAGAATTTGGTGACGAATTTGATGCTCGCATGGGCGCAGAAGCTATTCAAGAGCTACTACGAAATATTGATGTTCAAGCAGAATGTGAAGCTTTACGTGATGAATTAGCAACGACTAATTCAGAAACTAAACGCAAAAAAATAACTAAACGAATTAAAATTATTGAAGCATTTATTCAGTCTGAAAATAAACCTGAATGGATGATTCTAAATGTATTACCTGTATTGCCGCCGGATTTACGTCCATTAGTGCCACTTGATGGTGGTCGTTTTGCAACGTCAGATCTTAATGACCTTTATCGTCGAGTGATTAATCGTAATAACCGTTTAAAACGTTTATTGGATTTAGCAGCACCAGATATCATTGTACGTAATGAAAAACGGATGTTACAAGAATCTGTTGATGCATTATTAGACAATGGTCGCCGTGGACGAGCGATTACGGGTTCTAACAAACGTCCATTAAAATCCCTTGCTGATATGATCAAAGGTAAGCAAGGTCGTTTCCGTCAAAATCTGTTAGGTAAACGTGTTGATTATTCTGGTCGTTCTGTAATTACTGTTGGTCCATACTTGCATTTGCATCAGTGTGGTTTACCGAAGAAAATGGCACTTGAATTATTCAAACCATTTATTTACGGGAAACTAGAACGTCGCGGTTATGCAACAACCATTAAAGCAGCAAAGAAAATGGTTGAGCGTGAAGATGCAGTTGTTTGGGATATTTTAGATGAAGTTATTCGTGAACACCCAGTATTATTAAATCGTGCACCAACATTGCATAGATTAGGTATTCAAGCATTTGAACCGATTTTAATTGAAGGTAAAGCAATTCAATTGCACCCATTGGTTTGTGCAGCATTTAATGCTGACTTTGATGGTGACCAAATGGCGGTTCACGTTCCATTAACGTTAGAAGCACAGTTAGAAGCACGTGCATTAATGATGTCAACCAACAATATCCTTTCACCTGCGAGTGGTGAGCCTATCATCGTTCCTTCACAGGATGTGGTTTTAGGTCTTTACTATATGACTCGTGATAAAGTTAATGCTAAAGGTGAGGGAATGGTATTAACTGGTCCTAAAGAAGCTGAAAAGTTATACCGTTTAGGTCTAGTTGAATTACATGCTAAGGTTAAGGTTCGTATTACTGAAAGTCAATGCAATAACGTTGGAGAATGGAAAGAAACGACTTCACTTATTGATACAACGGTTGGTCGAGCAATTTTGTGGTTAATCATGCCTAAAGGGATGAACTTCTCAGTTATCAATCAACCGCTTGGTAAAAAAGCAATCTCTAAGATTTTAAATATTTGCTATCGCCAATTAGGTATGAAAGAAACGGTAATTTTAGCAGATCAAATTATGTATACAGGATTTGCATATGCTGCGCGTTCAGGTGTGTCAGTTGGTATTGATGATATGGAAATCCCTGCCAAGAAAATACAAATCATCAATGAAGCCGAAATTGAAGTTGCTGAAATACAAGAGCAATTCCAATCAGGTTTAGTAACAGCCGGTGAACGTTATAACAAAGTTATTGATATTTGGGCAGCAGCTAATGAACGTGTTGCTAAAGCGATGATGGATAACTTATCAACTGAAAAAGTCATTAACCGTGAAGGTGAAGAAGAAGCTCAATCTTCTTTCAATAGTATCTATATGATGGCGGATTCAGGTGCGCGTGGTTCCGCAGCTCAAATTCGTCAGCTTGCAGGTATGCGTGGTTTGATGGCAAAACCAGATGGTTCGATTATCGAAACTCCTATCACTGCAAACTTCCGTGAAGGGTTAAACGTACTTCAATACTTTATTTCTACTCATGGAGCGCGTAAAGGTCTTGCCGATACCGCATTAAAAACAGCAAACTCAGGCTACTTAACTCGACGTCTAGTTGATGTTGCACAAGATTTAGTGGTAATTGAAGACGATTGTGGTACCTTAGAAGGTGTGGTTATGACACCAGTTATCGAAGGTGGTGATGTTAAAGAGCCACTTCGTGAGCGTGTATTAGGTCGAGTTACAGCTGAAGATGTATTAAAACCAGGTAGTGCAGATATCTTAATTCCACGTAATACATTACTTGATGAAAGTAAGTGTGACTTACTGGAAGCTGAATCGATTGATAGTGTAAAAGTGCGTTCTGTGGTTTCGTGTGATACTGATTTCGGTGTTTGTGCAAAATGTTATGGTCGTGACTTAGCTCGAGGTCACTTAGTGAACAAAGGTGAAGCCATCGGCGTTATTGCTGCGCAGTCAATTGGTGAACCAGGTACTCAGTTAACCATGCGTACGTTCCATATTGGTGGAGCGGCATCGCGAGCAGCTGCTGAATCAAGTGTACAAGTTAAAAACAAAGGTAGTATTAAATTAACTAATGCTAAATTTGTAACTAATCCAGATAAGAAATTGGTTATAACTTCACGTAATGCTGAATTAACCATTATTGATGACTTAGGTCGAATGAAAGAAACCTATAAAGTTCCTTACGGTTCGATTTTAAGCAAAGGTAATGGTGTAGCAGTTGATGCAGGTGAAACTGTTGCTAACTGGGATCCGCATACAATGCCAGTTATTTCTGAAGCAAAAGGTTTTGTTCGTTTTGTGGATATGATTGATGGACAAACTATTACTCGTCAAACTGATGAATTAACAGGTTTATCATCTATTGCAATATTAGATGTAGCTGAACGTACTGGTGTGGGTAAAGATCTGCGCCCAGCAATCAAAATTGTGGATGCTAAAGGTAATGATATCTATTTAGCTGGTACAGAAATGCTTGCGCAATACTTTTTACCAGGTAAAGCATTAGTCCAGTTAGAAGATGGTGCTGAAATCAATATTGGTGACACACTTGCTCGTATTCCACAAGCATCTGTCGGAACCAAAGATATTACCGGTGGTTTACCACGTGTTGCTGACTTATTTGAAGCACGTAAGCCAAAAGAACCAGCTATTTTGGCTGAAATTGATGGTATTATTTCATTTGGTAAAGAAACGAAAGGTAAACGTCGCTTAATTATTACTCCGTTAGATGGTAGTGAACCATATGAAGAAATGATTCCAAAATGGCGTCAACTTAACGTTTTTGAAGGCGAACAAGTTGGTCGTGGAGATGTAATTTCTGATGGACCTGAATCAGCTCATGATATTTTACGTCTACGTGGTGTTAATGCGGTAACTCGTTATATTGTAAACGAAGTTCAAGAAGTTTATCGTTTGCAAGGTGTAAAAATTAACGATAAACATATTGAAGTTATCGTACGTCAAATGTTACGTAAAGCAACAGTTATTCGCCCAGGTGGTTCTCGCTTGCTTGAAGGTGAACAACTTGAAGTTTCACGCTTGAAGATTATCAACCGTGAACTTGAAGCACAAGGTAAAGAGCCAATTGTTTACTTACACGACTTACTAGGTATTACTAAAGCCTCGTTAACGACTGAATCGTTTATTTCTGCGGCTTCGTTCCAAGAAACAACTCGCGTCTTAACTGAAGCTGCGGTAGCTGGTAAAAATGATGAATTACGTGGCTTAAAAGAAAACGTAATTGTTGGCCGATTAATTCCAGCAGGTACAGGTTATGCTTACCATAAGGAACGTTTACGTAAACGAGCAATGCCATCAACTGATGAGATTCAAACAACAATTTCAGCAGAGGAAGCAACAGCTAACTTAGCTGAACTACTTAATTCTGCAGAAGAAAATCAATAGTCAGTAATACTAATTTATTAAAATAGCACGCAATCATACGTGCTATTTTTTTTATGTAATAATATCGTTTTAAAATTAAATCAGATAGTGAAGATATCTTCATTGAGATATGGCGTAATCGGTGACAGTGATTTAAATGTGAGATAAAAGGTTTTAATCATTTTTGCTTTTTAACAGGAAAAATAGAAGATAATTATATGTTATTTTCAACATTTGTTTAGTGGAAAACAAAAACTGATTCTGAAGCTTGAGTCAATTCAGGCAATTTCAAAAATACTCATAGTAATACCAACAGTAGACTAACCCACTAAGATATTTATTGTGAACTAGCAAAATTAGAATGTTTAGAAAGTATTTTATAATTATAAAATATTAACCAATAACAATAATGTCATATTAAAATAACAGTGCCATGAGCAATAATCAATCAATAAATTTGATAATAATAAGTATCTTTTACTAAAAAAGCTATTACATAAGACAACGCTATATATAAAATAAGAACTAGCAAGCCTTAGAACAACCGACATAATCGTAAAATCATTTTTATGTTCTATAAGAACCCTATTATTGTTGATACATGTAACACTAGTCTGTTTATAGATTAAAATATAAATTATCATAAATATAGAATTGGTAGCTAACTTATATTATTATATTATTTTTATGAATCTTGAACACATTGAACTATCCATAATTTCAACTGGTTATAAGGGTTTACGATGAAATCAAAATCATTAATCATTATTATTGCGCTGCTTATTATTAGTGGATTTGTCTTTTTTACAAATTATAACAAAATACAAATGCAAGATGAAAAAGTAGCAGCAACTTGGTCGGAAGTCGTCAACCAATATAAGCGTCGAGCTGATTTAGTTCCTAACTTAACTAATACAGTTAAAGGATATACTACTCATGAAAAAGACGTTTTTACTCAAGTTACTGAAGCTAGAGCAAAAGTAGGCGCTATCCAAATAACAGCAGAGCAGTTGGCAGATCCAGCTTTATTTTCAAAATTCCAACAAGCTCAATCTGAATTGAGCTCAGCGTTAAGTAGACTTATTGCCGTAAGTGAAAATTACCCAGAGCTTAAAGCTAATACTCTTTACCAAAATTTAATGAATCAACTAGAGGGAACAGAAAATCGCATAACAGTTGCAAGGGGACGCTATATTGAAGCAGTTAAGAATTTTAATATTCTAATCCGCCAATTACCAACTAAATGGATTGCAGATATGGTAGGACAACATTCTAAACAACAGTTTATGGCAGAAAACGAAAAACAAATTTCTGATCCGCCTACTGTCAATTTTGGACAATAAAACGAATGAAAAAATATCTCATAATTAGTCTATTATTGATTTTTAATTGTTCTAGTTTTGCGCTAACAACTATTCCTATTTTTAATCAGCGTGTAGTTGATATAACCAATACATTAACCAAATCACAACTTAATGAGCTAGAATCGAGTTTGATTGAATTTGAACAATCAAGGACCGATGGCGCACAAATTGCAGTGCTCATGATTGCTAAACTTAGTAATGAAACTGTTGAACAGTATGCAGATAGAGTTTTTATCAATTGGAAAATTGGAAAAAAAGATGCTGATAACGGCATACTTCTTTTAATTGTTAAAGAAGATAGGTTAATGCGTATTGAAGTTGGCTATGGCCTAGAAGGCACTATAACTGACTTAATAGCGAGTCATATTATTCAGGAACAATTAGCACCGAAATTTAAACAGAATAACTATTATCAAGGAATTAGTGATGCTATTACTGTGATAAAAAATAAATTAACTGTTTTCAATAGCCACTTTAATAAGTCACAACAATTAACTGATACTCAATCAAATGCCAATAAAGGCAATGATTTAATTAGCATAAGCAATAAAGTTATTGGATGGGCAATAGCTTCTTTTTTTATTTGCTTTGTCTTTTCTCGTTTAGTTTTTTCAACTTTAGGCAAACGAGTTTTTTTAACTGCAATATTAAATACTCTATCTACTAGCGGCTTTGTTTTATGGAATGATTGTTCTATTTCTTTTGTATTAGTATTAGCTTGTTTTTTTATAAGTATTTATTTTTCTCTTCACTTTTCTGGTGCTATTAATGGTCATTCTGGCGGAGGTTTTAGAGGAAGCTTAGGTGGTGGTATTGGTACTAGTCGCAGTTCTAGCCGTAGTTTCGGTAAATTTGGCGGTGGCGGCGGTGGTCGTAGTGGTGGTGGTGGGGCTTCGGGGCGTTGGTAATATAGCTCATGTTAAGTTTGAATTCTCAAATACAAGCTAATATTACCTGGGTAAGAAAACTTATAAAAAGCATTTAGATATCATTTTAATTAATTTATTTTAATGATTTGGGCACTTTAATAAATCTGAGAATTAATCTGTAAAACTTTTGAATTAATAATAAGCTAAGCATAAAAAGTAATCTTAAACATCATCTGCGAATGAAGCTATTGGGTCGGCTGGTAATTAGTGATATAGCGGCATCTTATTGTATTATAAATATTTTTGTATTGATGTACCAGCTTTTCTAGAGTTTTTATGAAAATTAAATAATAAAAATGGAATAAATATTAATGTAATAATCAATAACTAAAGTAAATTATCTTGTGTGTGCCCATTGACGAAAACATGATTTAAAGGTAATATGCGCGCCTTACGGCATTGTGTTGTTTTTGATAGCACATAATAATATTTAGGTAGATATGCATTGGTTATGCAAAATAAATTGCCATTAACAATTAACCCGATTAAAGCAGCACAGAAAAGGCTTGATTATATTGGATATTATCCGAATGAAGCAATAACTAGGGTTGAAAATCCGAAAAGTAATATTGAGTGTAGTTTATCTTTTGATTTTGATGAGCAACGAATTTGTGTTATTAATATTGATGCAAAAATAACGTTAGAACAAATTTGCCAACGTTGTTTTAGACCTTTTGTCACAGAAGTTCATGTGATGAATAAATTTAGTCCTGTTAAGAGTGATACTCATGCAGAGACACTGCCGGAACATTATGAACCCGTTTTGATGAACGAGTTTGGCGAAGTAGATATATTAGCGTTACTAGAGGACGAAATTATTCTCTCGTTGCCAATTGTGCCGGTACATAATAGTAAACACTGCGAAGTGTCAGAGGCAGATATGGTTTTTGGCGACATTCCAATTGAAAATGAAAAACCAAATCCATTTGCAATTTTAGTTAGTTTAAAGAATAAGGGGTAAATCCATGGCTGTTCAACAGAATCGTAAAACTCGTGCAAAACGTGGTATGCGTCGTTCTCATGATGCATTAACTGTTGCTAATATCTCAGTTGATGAATCAGGAAAAACACATTTACGTCATCACGTGACCGCTGATGGTTATTATCGTGGTCGTAAAGTGATTTCTAAATAATTACTCATTAATTAGAAACCCTCAGGTGATATTTTGGATAATCTAACCATTGCGTTAGATGCTATGAGCGGGGACTTAGGTCCTCGTGTTGTTGTTCCAGCTGCAATAGAAGCGCTAAATTATTATCCAAACCTTTCTATTTTTCTGGTGGGTAATCCAGCAGAAGTTAGTCTATTTCTATCAAAAGAAAATACAAAGCTTGTCACCCAATATCAATTAGAGCGGCGGTTAATTTTGATTGAATCAACTACGATTATTGCTAATGATATGAAGCCTGCTTATGCTATTCGCCATAGCCAAAGTTCATCAATGAGAATGGCTCTTGAACTAGTAAAAGATAATAAAGCTCAAGCATGCGTCAGCGCAGGTAATACAGGAGCATTAATGGGGCTATCAAAGTTATTGTTACATTCTTTAACTGGTATTGATCGTCCCGCTTTAGTTGCAATTATTCCCACATTAAATAATCAAAATACAGTCGTCTTAGATTTAGGTGCTAATGCTGAATGTGATAGTGATATGTTAGTTCAATTTGCAACAATGGGAGAGATCTTAGCTAAAACAGTGCTTAAGATTGAACGTCCTAGGGTTGCATTACTTAATATTGGGGAAGAAGAGGTTAAAGGCTTGGATAAAATTAGAGCTGCAGCTTCTATATTGAAATCAAATAATCAAATTAATTATATTGGCTATTTAGAAGGTAATGAGCTTTTAACTGGTAGAACAGATGTATTAGTATGTGACGGTTTTGTAGGTAATGTGACATTAAAAACGGTTGAAGGTTTAATTAAAATTCTTATGTCATCTTTTAAGTTATCGCTTAACCGTCATTCATTATTAACGAATTTATTCAGTAAGTGGCTACAAAGAAAGATCGCAAAAAATTTTGGTTATTTAGATCCGGGACGATATAATGGAGCTTGCTTGCTTGGACTTCGGAGTATTGTGATTAAAAGTCACGGTAGTGCCAATCAAAAATCATTTTATGCAGCAATAGAACAAGCTATTTTGGCTATACAAACAAATATACCTGAGAAGATTGCAACTAGCCTTTCTTCTGCACTACCCAAGAGTGAATAATTAGATGTATACAAAAATATTAGGAACAGGGAGTTATCTTCCAAAACAGATAAGAACTAATGCAGATCTTGAAAAAATGGTCGATACCAGCGATGAGTGGATCACTACGCGTACTGGTATTAAAGAAAGACGTATCGCAGGCCCAGATGAAACTGTAGTAAGCATGGCTTATGAAGCTGCTATAAATGCAATTGAAATGGCTAATATCGATAAAGAAGAAATCGATATGATTATTGTTGCAACGGCAACTTCAGTCAATGCATTTCCAAGTTCTGCAACCGAATTACAAGCCAAATTAGGCATTGGTGATGTTGTTGCATTTGATGTGTCTGCCGCTTGCTCGGGATTTGTTTATGCACTTGATATTGCCGATAAATATGTCAAAAGTGGTGCAATTAAATATGCTTTAGTTGTTGGTTCTGATATGTTAACTCGAGGTGTTAATCTAAACGATCGAAGCACCATTATCATTTTTGGAGATGGGGCGGGGGCGGTTGTTGTTGGCGCATCAGAAGAGCCCGGCATTATTGCTTCTCATCTTCATGCTGATGGTCGTTATGGAGATTTATTAAAATACCCATATGTTGATCGTCGTAATATGAATGATCCTGCTTATATGACAATGCATGGTAATGAAGTATTTAAAATAGCGGTTAAAGAATTGTCAAATTTAGTTGACGAGCTTTTAGCTGAGAATACGTTTAATAAGGAAGATTTAGATTGGTTAGTGCCGCACCAAGCTAATTTAAGAATTATTTCTGCAACCGCAAAACGCTTAGATATGGATATGAATAAGGTTATTGTCACATTAGATAAGCAGGGTAATACTTCTGCTGCTTCTGTGCCTTGTGCTTTAGATGTTGGTGTAAGAGACGGACGAATTCAACGAGGTCACCTAATTTTATTAGAAGCATTTGGTGGTGGATTCGTTTGGGGATCTGCGCTAGTTAGATTTTAGTTTATGAAGTATTTTTAATGATCAAGGATTTAAGTATGACCAAATTTGCAATGGTATTTCCAGGACAAGGCTCTCAAACTGTTGGTATGTTAAAAGATCTTGCAGATGATTTCCCGATTGTCAAATCAACATTTGATGAAGCTTCAGAAGTGCTTGGATATGGTTTATGGGATTTAGTACAAAAAGGTCCAGTAGAAGAACTAAATAAAACATGGCAAACACAACCAGCGCTACTTGCTTCATCTGTTGCAATATTTAGGGTATGGGAAAGTGTTAATGGTCCTCAACCTGATTTTATGGCTGGTCATAGTTTAGGTGAATATTCTGCATTAGTGTGTGCAGGCGTAGTTGACTTTAAAGATGCAATTAAATTAGTCGAATTACGTGGAAAATTAATGCAAGAAGCGGTACCAAGTGGTACAGGGGCTATGTATGCTATCATTGGACTTGATAATGATTCTATTCGCATCGCATGTGAGCAAGCAGCTCAAGGTCAAATTGTTGCTCCTGTAAATTTTAATTCACCAGGTCAAGTTGTTATCGCAGGTAATAAAGAAGCCGTTGAACGTGCTAGTACATTATGCAAAGAAGTAGGTGCTAAGCGTACATTACCACTTCCAGTGAGTGTACCGTCTCATTGTGTATTGATGAAACCTGCTGCCGATAAATTAGCTAACACATTAAGCGGCATTAAATTTAATACGCCAAAATTTAAAGTGGTTAACAATGTTGATGTGAAAGTTGAATCATCATCTGACAAAATTAAAACTGCATTAATTGCTCAACTTTATAGTCCTGTACGTTGGACAGAAACTGTGGAATATATAGCAAAACAAAATGTAATGCTTTTAGTTGAAATGGGACCTGGTAAAGTTTTAACTGGCTTAACTAAACGTATCGTAAGTGCACTTTCAGCTTGTGCAGTTAATGATAAAGTTTCATTAGAAGTTGCAATAGAAAATACTAAATAAAAAGAGGTAGTTATGAACCTATCAGGAAAAATTGCTTTAGTCACTGGTGCTAGCCGTGGAATTGGTAAAGCAATTGCCGAAAAATTAGCAGCCTGTGGCGCTACTGTTATTGGTACAGCCACAACGGAAAAAGGTGCTGAGGCTATTAGCCAATATTTAGGCTCACATGGTAAAGGTTTTGCTTTAAATGTGACTGAAGGACAATCAATTGAGTCTGTTATTGAGGCAATTAAAACAGAATTTGGCGATATTAATATTTTAATTAATAATGCAGGGATTACTCGTGATAATTTATTAATACGAATGAAAGAAGACGAGTGGCAAGATATTTTAGATACTAATCTAACTTCTGTTTTTCGGTTATCTAAAGCATTAATGCCAACAATGATGAAAAAACGCTATGGCAGAATTATAACCATAGGATCGGTTATTGGAGCTATGGGTAATGCAGGACAAGCCAATTATGCAGCAGCTAAAGCAGGATTGATTGGTTTTAGTAAATCATTAGCACGTGAAGTTGCATCACGAGGTATTACTGTAAACGTGGTTGCACCTGGCTTTATTGCAACCGATATGACAGAGACTTTAACTGAAGATCAAAAAGCTTTAATATTAGCACAAGTACCAGCAGGTCGTTTAGGTGAACCTATTGAAATTGCGAATGCTGTTGCTTTTTTAGCATCCGATGAAGCATCTTATATCACAGGCGAAACTTTACATGTCAATGGGGGCATGTATATGGTGTAATTGGCTAGAATAGTGTAAAATAAGCCAATATTTTGACGTTAGAACAAAAAACAAACAATTGGGTTGAAAAATGGTTGGCATCTTTTTCAACATTTTATAAACTTACATTCACCGCCACTTTCGGCGATTTTTTATAGGAAAAAATAGAGTATGAGCACTATTGAAGAGCGAGTTAAGAAAATTATTGTTGAGCAACTTGGTGTGAAAGAAGAAGAAGTCAAAAATGAATCTTCTTTCGTTGAAGATCTTGGCGCTGACTCTCTTGATACAGTTGAACTTGTTATGGCTTTAGAGGAAGAATTTGATACTGAAATTCCAGACGAAGAAGCTGAAAAAATTACAACTGTACAATCAGCAATTGATTATATTACTGCAAATCAATAAGGTTAGCAGAGTTTTCATGATAGGCGGTCAACTGATCGCCTAGTTTGTATTTATCAGATTAATTTTTTAAAGATAAATTTAAATTAAGCATAAATTATAAGAAAACTCAAAGATAGTATTTTCATTGATTCAAATTTCATTTCAATCCTTTCCTGGAGGACAATGTGTCTAAACGCAGAGTTGTTGTTACTGGAATGGGCATGATATCTCCTGTAGGTAATACAGTTGAGTCCACTTGGCAAGCCTTATTAGCAGGTCAAAGTGGTATTGAACTCATAGAACATTTTGATACAGCCCCTTTCGCAACGCACTTCGCAGCGATGGTTAAAAACTTTAATGGCGAAGATTATAATATTTCACGCAAAGATGCGCGCAAAATGGATTATTTTATCCAATACGGTATTGCTGCTGGTATGCAAGCAATGCAAGATGCTGGTATTGAGATTACGGAAGAAAATGCAGAACGAATTGGTTGTGCTATAGGTTCAGGTATTGGTGGGCTTGGGTTGATTGAAGAAAACCACAGTGCATTAGTAAATGGTGGACCACGCAAAATTAGCCCTTTTTTTGTACCATCAACAATTGTTAATATGATTGCGGGACACTTATCTATTATTTATGGATTAAAAGGACCGAGTATTACTATTGCAACAGCTTGTTCTTCAGGTGTTCATAATATTGGTCATGCTGCACGCATGATTGCTTATGGTGATGCAGATGCGATGTTAGCGGGTGGTGGCGAAAAAGCTAGCACTCCATTGGGTATAGGTGGTTTTGGTGCAGCTCGTGCTTTATCAACTAACAACGACAATCCTAAAGCAGCAAGCCGACCTTGGGATAAAGATCGTGATGGTTTTGTGTTGGGTGATGGTGCAGGAATCATGTTCTTAGAAGAATATGAACACGCCAAAAAACGTGGAGCTAAGATTTACGCTGAACTAGTTGGATTTGGTATGAGTGGCGATGCTTATCATATGACTTCACCTCCAGCCGATGGTAGTGGTGCGGCCTTAGCAATGAGATGTGCACTTCGCGATGCAGGTATTACGCCTGAACAAGTGGGTTATATTAATGCTCATGGTACGTCGACACCAGCTGGGGATAGAGCTGAAACTCAAGCAGTAAAAAGTATTTTTAAAGAAAATGCTAATAAGGTAATGGTTAGTTCAACTAAATCAATGATTGGTCATTTACTCGGAGCAGCGGGTGCTGTTGAGTCAATTTTTACTGTGCTTGCCTTATGTGATCAAGCTGTTCCACCAACAATTAATTTGGATAATCCTGATGAAGGTTGTGATCTTGACTATGTTCCACATACAGCTCGTCAAGTTAAGAATTTAGAATATGCATTATGTAATTCTTTTGGTTTCGGTGGAACCAACGGTTCAGTATTGTTTAAAAAAATCTAATTTCTTCTCTTATTCGCCGATAATTTAATATCGGCGTAATATTTTATCAAGCTTTTATTGCTTCTATGAATTAGACTCATTTTTATTTGTGCAATTCATATTCCTATTTTAAAGAGATTAAGAATATTTACATTGCTTGTGTTATAATCTTAAATAATTTTTTATAGCTTTATTATTTTGATAATTATGGCAGAACCTAAATTTATTCATCTTCACTTACATAGCGATTTTTCTATGATCGATGGAATTGCTAAAGTTAGTACATTAGTAAATGAAGTGAGTAAGCTACAGATGCCGGCATTTGCAATCACTGATTTTACCAATCTTTGTGGGCTAGTGAAATTTTACGGTTCAGCAATGTCAAAAGGTATTAAACCGATTATTGGTGCAGATCTCGCTATTAGAAGTTCTCAATTGCCTGATGATATTTACCGTCTAACCCTGTTAGCGGCTAATAATCAGGGGTATCAAAACCTTACGTTATTAATTTCTCAAGCTTATCAACGAGGTTATATTGGCGATATACCTGTTGTTGATTTGGAATGGTTGGTTATGCATCGCACTGGGTTAATTGTATTAGCTGGGCGAGAAAGTGATATTGGTATAGGTATTGTTCGTAATAATCAAACTATTATTGATCATGCTATTAATTTTTACCTTGAAAATTTTAATGATCATTTTTATTTTGAGTTAGTACGTACTAAGCGAGTCAATGAAGATGTGTTTATTCATCGTGCTATAAAGTTAGCTGAGCAATATTTATTACCAGTTGTTGCAACTAACGATGTTCGGTTTTTAAAGCCCTCTGATTTTGAAGCTCATGAGATTCGAGTTGCGATTCATGATGGAAATACTCTTGAAGATCCTTCCAGACCTAAGAATTACTCAGCAGATCAATATTTACGTTCTGAACAGGAAATGTGTGAGCTATTTTCTGATATTCCTGAAGCGCTTGAAAACAGTGTTGAAATAGCAAAACGCTGTAATGTGTCTATCCGTCTAGGTGAGTATTTTTTACCTAAATTTCCGACTGGTGACATGACTACTGAAGACTTTTTAGTGTATAAATCACGTGAAGGTTTAGAAGAAAGGTTAGTATTTTTATTCCCCGATCCAGAAGTTAGAAAACAAAGAAGGCCTGAATATGATGAACGTTTAGAAACAGAATTGACTGTTATTAATCAAATGGGCTTTCCGGGTTACTTTCTAATCGTGATGGAGTTTATTCAATGGTCAAAAGATAATGATATTCCTGTTGGACCAGGGCGAGGTTCTGGAGCTGGTTCTCTAGTTGCTTACGCATTGAAAATTACCGATTTAGATCCACTAGCATTTGATTTACTTTTTGAACGTTTTTTGAATCCTGAGCGCGTTTCTATGCCCGATTTTGACGTCGATTTTTGTATGGAGAAACGCGATCTGGTTATTGAGCATGTCGCAGATATGTATGGACGGGATGCTGTATCTCAAATTATTACTTTCGGAACTATGGCTGCCAAAGCAGTAATACGTGATGTTGGTCGAGTCCTTGGACATCCTTATGGGTTTGTTGATCGTATTGCGAAATTAATACCACCAGATCCTGGTATGACTTTAGCTAAAGCTTTTGAAGTTGAACCTCAACTTCAAGATTTATATGATAATAATGAAGAAATTAAATCATTAATTGATATTGCTCGGCAATTAGAAGGCGTAACTCGAAATGCTGGTAAGCATGCAGGGGGAGTTGTAATTTCACCAACTAAGATTACAGATTTTTCGCCAATTTATTGTGATTCAGAAGGTCATCATCCTGTTACTCAATTTGATAAAAATGATGTTGAATATGCCGGTCTTGTTAAATTTGACTTTTTAGGATTAAGAACATTAACCATTATTGATTGGGCAATCAAAATGATTAATGAACGCCGACTACGTGAAGGTAAGGAAAAAGTCGATATAACCCGAATCCCCTTAGATGATGAAAAATCCTTCGAATTATTATTAAAAGCAGAAACTACAGCAGTATTTCAGCTTGAATCTCGGGGAATGAAAGATTTAATAAGGCGTTTAAAACCTGACTGCTTTGAGGATATGATTGCTTTAGTGGCATTATTTCGTCCAGGTCCTTTACAATCAGGTATGGTGGATAACTTTATTGACCGAAAACATGGTCGAGAAGAAGTTTCATATCCCGATATTAAATATCAACATGAGTCATTAAAACCTATTTTAGAATCTACCTACGGTATTATTCTATATCAAGAACAAGTTATGCAAATTGCACAGACTCTATCTGGCTATACATTAGGTGGTGCAGATTTATTACGCCGCGCCATGGGTAAGAAAAAACCCGAAGAGATGGCAAATCAGCGTTCCATATTTAAAGAAGGAGCGGAAAAACAAGGCATTGATGGAGAACTATCAATGCGAATATTTGATCTGGTTGAAAAATTTGCTGGATATGGATTTAATAAATCTCATTCAGCAGCTTATGCGCTTGTTTCTTACCAAACGTTATGGTTAAAAACGCACTATCCTGCCGAGTTTATGTCTGCAGTTATGACTGCTGATATGGATAACACCGATAAAATTGTTGGCCTTGTTGATGAATGTCTACGCATGGGATTAAAAATTAATCCACCAGATATTAACAGTGGATTGTATCATTTTCATGTTAATGAAAAGGGCGAAATTATATATGGTATCGGTGCTATAAAGGGGGTTGGAGAAGGTCCAATTGAAGCTATTGTTGAAGCTCGTAATAGCGGTGGGTATTTCAAAAATATATTCGAACTTTGTGCTCGAACTGATATGAAAAAAATTAATCGTAGAGTACTTGAAAAACTTACTATGGCAGGTGCTTTTGATAAATTGGGTCCTCATCGAGCTGCTATTTTACATAGTATTAATGATGCGATACAAGCAGCTGAACAATATGCTAAAGCTCAAAATATCGGGCAAGAAGATATGTTTGGTGTTTTAGCTGAAGAACCAGAGCAAGTTGAACATGCTTATGCAGCTGTCCCCGAATTGCCGGAGAAAGTCTTACTTGATGGTGAACGCGATACTTTAGGACTCTACCTAACGGGACACCCAGTTACTCAATATTTAAAAGAATTGAGTCGTTATGCCGGAGGGTTACGAATTAATGAAGCTTCACCAACTGGTTGGGGAAAAATGGCTACTTTTGCAGGTATTGTTGTTGATGCTAAAGTTAGAATCACTAAAAAAGGTAATAAAATCGGTTTATTTACTTTAGATGATCGTTCTGGCCGTATTGATGGTATGCTGTTTGCAGATTCTTTAGAAAAGTTTGGGCATTTATTAATTAAAGATAAGATTTTAATAGTCACGGGGCAAGTTAGCTATGATGATTTTAATGGAGGATTCAAATTGACAGCGCGAGAAATTGTTGATTTAAAAGATGCTCGAGCTAAATATGTTAAAGGATTGGCTATTACTTTAACTGAAAATGAAGCCGAACGTGCAATGTTGCAGCGTTTGCAACAAATATTTGAACCTTATCGTCATGGGAATGTGCCTGTAAATTTATATTATCATCGAGATGATTCTGTTGTGCGTATTGAGTTTGGTGCTACATGGAAAATTGTCCCAGAAGATGCATTAATTCTTGAATTAAAAACAATACTTGGCAATGACCGAATTGAATTTGAGTTTTAGTATAACGCGATACAAAATTATTCGTATTTTAATGTTTTCGTTTATAAAACGAATAACGCAATAATGAATATACTGTAATATATATAGAAGTAGCGCTATCTTGAAGTGCCAAAATTAATAAGTGATAAATCTAGGTGACTTTGATAAGTATTACATAGTAGAATTGTCTTAATTTTATCTTAAGAATTAGCCAGTATACTGTATTAGATAGCGTATTTTAGGAAAATACAAAATAATTAAGAGGCAATCATAATCGTTATGAGTAATTTTTTGGAGTTTGAAAAGCCGATAGCGGAATTAGAAGCAAAAATTAATTCCTTAAAGAATATTGATTCACAACAAGTTGAATTAGATATTAATTTAGATAAAGAAATTAAACAATTGAATCAAAAAAGCCGTGAGTTAACAAGAAAAATATTTGCGAACTTATCACCGTGGGAAGTTGCACAATTAGCCAGACATCCAAATAGGCCCTATACATTAGATTATATTAAAGAAATTTTTACTGATTTCGATGAATTAGCTGGAGATAGAGCTTATGCTGATGACAAAGCGATTGTTGGTGGAGTTGCACGTATTGATGAACGTCCTGTGATTGTTATTGGTCATCAAAAGGGTCGTGAAATAAAGCAGAAAATTTATCGTAATTTTGGTATGCCAGCACCAGAAGGTTATCGTAAAGCATTAAGACTAATGGAGTTAGCAGAACGTTTTAAATTACCGATAATTACATTTATCGATACCCCAGGAGCTTATCCAGGGATTGGTGCTGAAGAACGAGGTCAGGCTGAAGCAATTGCTCGGAACTTGCGGGAAATGTCACGACTAAAAGTTCCAACAATTTGTACTGTTATTGGTGAGGGTGGCTCAGGGGGGGCACTTGCCATTGGAGTTGCTGACAAAGTGAATATGCTTCAATATAGTACTTATTCTGTTATTTCTCCTGAAGGTTGTGCTTCTATCTTATGGAAAAGTGCTGATAAAGCACCAGTCGCAGCTGAAGCAATGAATATGACAGCAGATAAATTATTGAAATTAAATCTTATTGATTCAGTGATACCCGAACCACTTGGTGGTGCTCATCGTGATTATGTGGCAGTATCAGATTCACTAAAAAAACAGCTGATAAGTGATCTTGATGAACTTGGAAATATCGAATTATCAGTGCTGCTTGAAAGAAGATTTCAACGTCTAATGAATTATGGTTATGTAAGATAATCTTACTTTGGAATATCATTATGGAAAAAGCAACGGGGTTGCAACGTTTGATTAATGCAACCAAATATTCTCTGAAAGGCTTTAAATCAGCGATTAAGTATGAGATAGCTTTTCGACAAGAATTAATTCTGTTGGTTATAGCTTATATAATTGTAATGTTAATAGATTTTTCAATTTATGAACGAATTTTATTACTAGGTTCTATCGGTGTTGTGATGATTATAGAACTCCTTAACAGTGCAATTGAGTGTGTTGTAGATCGAATTGGTAGTGAAAGACACGAATTATCGGGAAGAGCTAAAGATTATGGTTCTGCTGCAGTTTTCTTATCTCTATTATTAACTGTTATTTTATGGATTTATATATTTTCTTGTCATTTTTTTTCTTAGAGATTTACTAATAAAAATTATTGATTTAAAAGCTTTATGATTAAACATTTGATAACGACTAATTTAGTTTATTTAAAAGTGCGAGATCGGCTCGCATTTTTAAATAGTAAAAGTTATTCTGAAGTTAATTGTTTTATTGAGAAATTACCTGTTTTTTCTATATCTAAAATATTTTTTAACCATGGCATAATTTTTTGCATCTGGTCATATAATTTCCATGGCGGATTTATAACTATCATTCCAGATGCTGTCATGCCTTTTTGATCATTATCTGGTTTTATAGCAAGTTCGAATTGTGAAATTCGTTTAATACCTAAATCAATAATGCCATTAATCATCTTTTCCGTTTGTGTGCGAGATACCACAGGATACCAAATTAAGTAAACACCTGTTGCAAAACGTTTATATGCTTCAAATAATGCTGCAGGGATTTTTTGATAATCGTCTTTAATTTCATAAGAAGGATCAATCAATATTATTCCACGGCGAGATAGTGGAGGTAACTTTGATTTTAATTGGGAAAATCCATCTTCACGTAAAACTTTTGTTCGTTTATCTTTAATAAATTCTTGTTTTAATAAAGGGTAATCAGTTGGGTGTAACTCTGTAAGGTTGAGCTTGTCTTGTTCACGTAATAATTGCTTCGCAATTAATGGTGAACCAGGATAATATTTTATTTCCTCAAAAGGATTATAGCGTCTTAGTACCGATATATATGTATTAAGCAATTCAGGAATATTAGATTGTTGCCATAGTAAATTAATTCCTGATAAATATTCACCCGTTTTTTCTGCATGCTCACTTCTTAATAGATATCGTCCAGCCCCCGAGTGTGTATCTAAATATAAAAAAGGCTTTTCTTTTTCCTTTAATGATTCAATACATAATGTTAAAACAATATGTTTTAATACATCTGCATGATTTCCTGCATGGTAACTGTGGCGGTAGCTTAGCATAGGGAATCTACTCTCTTTTTTTCATTTTTTTGCATATAAAAGGTTATTAAGGATAAACAAAGAAGACAAGGAATTTCCATTAATTCTTCAATGAGATCTTTTCGCTCTTTTGTTATAACTAGAAATTCATGTCCAATACGGCGATGTTCCGCAATATCAGCTATACCTAAGAATAAAGAAGCAAAGAATATATGCCAAAATGGTATTTTTTCGTATTTGTAGCGACGAGCAATTTCTCGGCGAATTGTGGGTAGAAATATACTTAGTATTGGGATCGTTATTAATATACTAGCAATGATTTTATAATAGAAACGAGGTACCTCAGGGAAAAAGTCTCTTCCCCAACTAATTCCTCGACCAAAAAGCATAAACCACCAGAAAATTGTCCAAATCCAAAATCTATAAAGCTCAGAATGTTCAGATACTCGTTTTGCATAATAATAGGTATAACAGCACATAAATAATAAGAAGAGAGATTGAATATGTTCAATCACTACAACCGTCATTCCATTGTATAAAGGTATAAACCAATTTCCCGTAATATAAAGTATAATGCCAAGAGCGATAATTAATAACGAACTTTTATAAAAATGAAAATCTAACTTACACATGCAATATCTCAGTATTAAATAGCACTTTTAAGTTTGAGTATAGTACCGCATTTACGACATAAATAACTAGTTTTATTATTTTGAATTTTATTGTGTCTTATCGAAGTTAAGTGATGTTGTTGACAACTACAGTAGTATAAGTAAGTATTGCGTTGAATGGAAAAACGGTGAGTTGTTGCAGGGATTTTTCCTAATATTTCTGACATAATATATTGCCATTCTTTACCATGTGGTTTTACTTTACCAAACTCTTTAAAGACAATGAGATGAGCTAATTCGTGAGGCACAACTTCCTCAATAAATTGAGTACCATTATCTAGCAACATAATCGAATTAAGTTGAATTTCCCAACGTGTTAAAAAGGCACTACCAGCAATACTGCCTTTGGGTTTATAAATGATCTTGGGCTCTTTATATTGGGAATGTAGACGTTGATTGGCTTGTATTAAATGAGTTCTTAAACAAGCCATAGTTTGATTATGTAAATAAATTGGTATGCGTTTATAATCCTGCTGCATCACGTAATAGTGCCGCTTTATCAGTTTTTTCCCAAGGAAATATATCTCGACCAAAATGACCGTAACTTGCAGTTTGTTGATAGATTGGTTGAATTAGATCAAGCATTTGAATCAATCCATAAGGTCTTAAATCAAAAAATTCTTTAATAAGTGATACGATTTTATCGTGATGTGTTTTTTCTGTGCCGAAAGTATTGACATAGATTGATGTAGGATTGGCAATACCAATTGCATAAGATATTTGTAATTCACATCTGTCAGCGAGTCCTGCCGCAACAATATTTTTTGCAACATAACGTGCGGCATAAGCTGCTGAGCGGTCAACTTTTGAAGGATCTTTTCCAGAAAAAGCGCCTCCACCGTGATGAGCTGCTCCGCCGTATGTATCTACAATGATTTTGCGTCCAGTTAGTCCACAGTCACCCATTGGGCCACCAATAACAAAACGTCCAGTTGGATTAATAAAGTATTTTGTTCTAGGTGTTAGCCATTCGGCGGGCAATGTTGGTTTAATGATTTCTTCCATGACGGCTTCATGTAATGCTGTTTGCTCAATGTCTTCTGAATGCTGAGTTGATAAAACGATTGTATCAACACCTTTTATCTGACCATCTTGGTAAATTAATGTGACTTGGCTTTTTGCATCAGGTCTTAACCAAGGAAGTGTACCATTTTTTCTAACTTTTGCTTGGCAGCGCATTAAGTCATGAGCATAGCTTATAGCTGCAGGCATTAAATTTGGCATTTCATTTGTAGCATAACCAAACATAATACCTTGGTCTCCAGCACCTTGTTCTAGAGGATTATTTCGATCAACCCCTTGATTAATATCAGGAGATTGTTTGCCAATGGCATTGAGTACCGCACATGAATTTGCATCAAATCCCATTTCTGAACTGGTATATCCAATGTCATTAATTGTTTTTCGAGTTAATTCTTCAATGTCTACCCAAGCTGAAGTAGTGATTTCTCCACCAACTAAAGCCATACCGGTTTTTACATATGTTTCACAAGCAACACGAGCCTTTGGATCTTGTTTTAAAATTGCATCAAGTACAGCATCAGATATCTGATCGGCAATTTTATCTGGATGACCTTCTGAAACAGATTCTGAAGTAAATAGAAATTCTGACATAGAATACCTTCTTAATTTAATTCCTGCATAATGCTTAAAATATAATATTTAGCCTTAATATATCTATTTTAGCAGTTTTACCGTCTAGACGTCTAGTTTATAATTTTCAGAACTAAATACCATATCAGCTTGAGTAAAATACTTGCATTAATTTTTAATCAATTTACGATATGAAGCGTTTCTAATTTATTATTTAATTTCCTATAGCTAAAATGAATATCGTAAAACAATCGCCTTCAGTGTTAATATTTGATTCAGGTATTGGTGGTTTATCTGTTTATAATGAAATTTACAATAAAATACCTAATGCACATTATATCTACATGTTTGATAATGAAATGTTTCCTTATGGAGATAAATCATCAGATTTTTTAATTAATAGGGTAAACTCTGTCATTGAGGCTGTTACTAAATTTTATCCAATTGATTTAGCAGTTATCGCTTGTAATACAGCTAGTACTATTTGTTTGCCTAGTTTGCGCGCTAAATTTTCTTTTCCTATTATTGGAGTTGTACCAGCTGTTAAACCTGCTAGCTTACTTACTAAAAATAAATGTATAGGATTATTAGCAACAAAAGCAACCGTTGAAAGAACTTACATAACCAATTTAATACAGCAATTTGCTGCGCATTGTACTGTTAAATTATTAGGATTATCAGAATTAGCGCTTATAGCCGAAAATAAATTACAGGGCATTATTGTAAATATGGAGCAGTTGAAAGAACTAATGCAACCTTGGCTTGGCCTACAAACAATCCCTGATACAATAGTATTAGGTTGTACCCATTATCCTTTTATTAAAACAGAACTACAGATGCTTTTTCCTCAGGCGAGCTTAATAGATTCGGGATATGCGATTGCAACAAGGGTCTATAATTTGCTAAATGATAAATATAAACTAAACCAAATAATTCTTTCTACGTCAGAAAATATTGTATTAAGCACAGCTTATACTCAGTCTGTAGAAAAGTTGATTAAAAAACTATCTGATTATCATCTTAATAAATATCATACTATTAAAGTTTAATGAGATTAAAAATTACACGACTAAATAAATATTTTATCTTTTTTGCTTGCTAAAAAAAAAGAAGTCCCTATAATGCGCACCCACTGACACGACGTCATCGAAATTGGACGGGAATAGAGTTGGTGAACAAGGTCAAAAATTTTGAAAAAAGATCTTGACGAATAAAAAGGTGTAGCGTAACATACGCAGCCCTTGAGACAGCAAAGATGATTAACAAAAAGTTGATTGAGAATTGGAAGCTGTTAGCTCTTTAAAAAGAAGAAACAGACAATCTGTGTGGGCACTTGCGAGACGAAAGATTAAAAGTCTACGGACTAAAAAGATTAAGAAGTCTTGATAAGTGACACTGAAGATTCATTTGA
>NZ_LZHM01000098.1:0-1959 GCF_001690875.1 Gilliamella sp. wkB18 | reverse complement strand
ATATCAGCTAGGGTTAATTCCGGATAATTCACTTGATAACGGTTAATCAACTCCGTTTTATCTGCCTGCGTTAAACGGTGCTTGCTAACTTCACCCTCCTTATTTTCAACTACCCCATTTATCCCTGTAATCACCATATTACTTGCATTATCTGAAAGATTGGATGATAACTTTAATGTATATTCTGGCTTAACTTTAACGTAATAATCACTAGCATTGCCAATAAACTGTATCCCCAATCCTGCCGGTAACGTCCCTTCAGCTTTAGCGGCCTGAATTAATCTTGCCTCTTTTTCAACTAATAAAATGGTCTTTTCACTTTCCGGTAACTGCTCTGCTAAGACTCGGGTTTTACTGATAAATGCCGGCAAATCATCATTTAATAGTTTTCAATTTTTTCAGGAAGTAATGTTGCTTTCTTTGCAAAATAATATTCTCCATTAGGATTTGTAATCAAATTCCAAACTAAATTGTTTGCTTGTAGCTTAATAACCGCTGTACCATTTTTACCACCAAAAGTACTATCAAAATGAACTTCAATTTCATTATTAATTAATTTAGATGAAAAAGGTATCGGGCAATCTATCTTATTACCATAATTAACAATAGAACATAATTCCCCATCAACTTTATTATTAGCATCAATTTTCAATTGTATTGAAAAAACACTATAAGGTATTTGATTTTTTTCTAGATAAACTTCTTCGGTCCAAGTTTGATTAATATCTAAAGCGCATGCATAATCTAAATGTAATAAAAAAAATAAAACAAAAAATATGTTTCGCATACACTAATCCTCGTCAATTTTCACTGTTAAACAATCATCTACTCTATTTAACCAACCTTTTAGAAACACATAGTTTTTCGTATGGGTACCATCCTTTTTAATAGCTAAATTAGTATAATATTCTTTTCTAATTTCAGTAATACGTGTTAATAATTTATCCTGTTCAGAAAGAGAATTTATAATAAGAGCTGTTTCCTCACCCATTTTGCCATCAATATTAAGATTTTGATTAAACTCGTTCACTAGAAGTTGTTGTATTTTTTTTATTGCTCCCCCCGAAGTAATTGACCAATCATATATCATTAACCCTAATCTATCACTTTCTATTCTGCAAAATCCTTTTGGTTGCCAATATCTTTTTCTATAGATAATTTCAGCCTGTTCATCTGTAAGTTTTTTTAAATTATCTAAAGTAGGATCTATTCCCAAATCTTGCTTTGCATATGCCACCCATGTATTCCAAGCTATTCCTCTATTTGTTGCTCCTCCTGAATCATTTGGGTTATTTACATATCCTCCTTCATGCCTTAATACTATTTTTGAAATTCTATGAAATTTTATTGAACAATAATCTATTTTATTTTCTCTCAGAATAGAAATGCCCACAGGATGAATAAACCACGCTTTTCCATCCATTGATAAGTTAGAAAGTATCTGCGTGTTAGCATTAACAGGGGTTTGGTTAGAGATTACTGTTTGTGCTTCTGCCACTTTTTTCCACCACAGTGAGGGTTTGATGCGCTCTTCTTTTTCTAGTTGCCAGTTGTTTTTGACATGTTCGTGCGCTTCGTCCACTTTTTTCATGGCAAAGTCTCGCTGATAAGGCTCGGTGATGCCAAGTTTATCTAATCCCGCTTCAATAAGCGCTTTTTGTTGTTGCTTTTCTTCTTCAAATAGCTCATCAACTTCGTTCCATTTGCTTAACCCTTCATCTGCATACCATTCACTTTCATATTTCACCAGTAAATGCCCTATCTGCTCCGCTGTCCAACTTCTGCGTAACCCTTCCTTTAAATCCCTATCCGTAAAAGTCGGTGGCGGTAGGGCTTTTTTTCGTTGGGTTGAATATATTAGTGTGCCGGTTAAGATTTGCTGTAATTCTCGCATCGCCGGCGTGTAATCGGCTAAATCTAAGGTGGCAACGTTATTTTTGCTGATTTTATCAGATAATT
>NZ_LZHM01000097.1:0-30070 GCF_001690875.1 Gilliamella sp. wkB18 | reverse complement strand
ATTGTTATTTAAATATTTATATATTAAAAATATAGGATACTTTATTTTTGAATATTAAAAGGTTAATTGCTAAACTGTAACACATTATATTAATATCTATTTATAAGTTAATTACTATTCATAAGTAAAATAGTTACTGTTTAAATAATTTCCATAGGTTAATCGAAATGGATGAATTACTAAGATATGGTCGAGAGCTTCTTGAACTAGAATTAAACGAAGCTCAAAAACTACCCGATCGTCTGGGAGAAGATTTTATTAAAGCTTGCCAACTTATTTTGGCAACTAAAGGAAAAGTGGTTGTATCAGGCATTGGAAAATCTGGACATATAGGTAAAAAAATTGCAGCTTCATTAGCAAGTACAGGTAGTCCTGCTTTTTTTATGCATCCTACAGAGGCTCTACATGGTGATTTAGGTATGGTTTCTGAAAATGATGTTGCTATCTTAATTTCTTATTCTGGTCGTGCCAAAGAATTTAATTTCATTTTACCAATACTCGCTTCAATAAATGTTCCTGTTATTGCCATAACAGGAGGATTAAACTCACCACTAGCTAAATCAGCACAAGCAGTGCTTGATATTTCAATTGAAAAAGAAGCCTGCCCAATGGGCCTTGCTCCCACTTCAAGTTCAACTAACACTTTACTAATGGGAGATGCTCTTGTTATTACAGTAATGCGAGCTAGAGGTTTCAAAGAAGAAGATTTCGCACGTTCGCATCCTGGTGGCAATTTAGGGGTAAAATTACTCAATCAAGTAAAAGATGTTATGCGAAAAGGTGACTTAATCCCCAAAATTTCAAAGTCTTCCACAGTTCTTGATGCTATGTTAGAATTAAGCCGAACAGGAGTAGGTTTAGTAACCATATGTCAAGATGATAATAAAATTATTGGTGTATTTACTGATGGCGATTTACGTAGATTATTACTAAAAAACGGTACATTACATGATAGCATCTTATCTGTAATGACCACTCCAGGTTACAGAATTCCAGAAAATTGGAAAGCGACAGAAGCGTTAAAATCATTTAATTATCACAATATTACTGCTGCGCCAGTTGTCAATGCCAAAGATGAATTAGTTGGTGCTTTAAGTATTCATGATTTACACCAAGCGGGAATAAGCTAAAACTATTGATAAATACCTATTGCAAAAAGGGGCTATCTATTGAGATAATTACCAACCTAAATTTTTGTCGTATAAGACGGAGATCCAAGAAAAAGTTACACAATTTATTTTGTGCATGATTTTTCGAATCATAACAAAATAATATTGTGTTGTATATTTAACCAAAATTAATAGATGATGAAACTACAATGGCAGAAAAGCGAAATATCTTTCTAATTGGCCCAATGGGGGCAGGAAAAAGCACAATAGGCCGACAAATTGCACAACAGTTAGGCATGGAATTTTTTGACTCAGATCAAGAGATCGAAAAACGTACTGGAGCTGATATTGCCTGGATTTTTGACTTAGAAGGTGAAGATGGATTCCGCGCCAGAGAAGAAAAAATTATTAATGAATTAACAGAAAAACAAGGCGTAGTGCTCGCAACTGGCGGGGGATCAGTCTTATCTAAAGAGACTAGAAACCGATTATCAGCTCGTGGGATCGTAGTTTATTTAGAAACAACCATTGAAAAACAAATGGCAAGAACACAAAAAGATAAACGACGCCCATTACTACAGGGTGCCAATACACCCCGTGAGCTTTATGAAGAGCTCGCAGATGAACGAGAACCGCTTTACGAAGAGATTGCAGACATTACAATTAAAACTGATGAGCAAAGTGCTAAAGGTGTTGCAGGTTATATTATTGATAAAATAGAACAAATTTAAAAAATTTGTTTACAATAATATAATGATAAACGGGCAGCTCTCATAAGTAGTAATATGGTTGTTAGTAAGTTAAGGAGTGAATATGCGTGTAGATAAAAATGATCGTTATGTATCAGAAAAAGCGAATAAGAACTCTACAACTTCATTTAAATTACCAAGTTTATTTCAAGATTTTCCAAAGAGAAAACTGATCATTCTTGGTTTTGCTGTGATAATGATTTTTATATCGCTCATCTTGATGATATATAGCTATTCAAAACAAAGTAAGCGAACGGAATTAACACCATCGGTTATCAATGATTTGCCATCAACAAATTTTGATAGCGACAACAATACGTCATCCTCCTTAACTAAAAGGGAATCTATTGCCACTAATAATTCCCAAGCTATAAGTTCAAAGAGTCAGACTAACTCTCAAACTGAAACAACATTAAATCAAACATCAGGTAAGCAAGAGCAGCCTAAAAATATAAAAAACATTACCAATAAAGGAAAAGATATTGATAATCGAAACATAAAATCAAATATGGATTCATTAGTAGCAGATGAAAATAATGGCGTTAGTAGTTTGAATAATAAATTTAGTTCACAAATAATATCAAATAATTATCCTCTTACAGAAGAATCTAGTCATAAAGGGGAAAATACTAAATTAGATAAAAATAGTAATTTGGAGGACAACTATTATGCGATTCAACTTAGCGCATCTTCATCTGCTGAAAATTTAAAGAAATTTGCCATACAAAACAATATAAGTAACTATCAAATTTATAAAACAAAACATAACAACAGCACATGGTTTGTATTAATTGAAGGCAATTATTCATCATATGATGAAGCAAACAGAGCGATAAAATCTTTGCCGAATGCACTACAAAAAAATAACCCATGGGTTAAATCTAGTGCAGCGATTAATAAAGAAAAGGCAGTAAAGTAAAGGATATAGTTCATTTATCCTACCAATATCAAAATAGGAGTATCCGTTGAAAAAACAACGAGCCTTTTTAAAATGGGCTGGAGGAAAATATGAGCTTGTAGACACTATTAGGCAGTATCTACCAAACGGTGATCAACTCATTGAACCTTTTGTTGGGGCAGGTTCTGTCTTCTTAAACACAAACTACAAAAGCTATATTTTGGCTGATATTAATCATGATTTAATTGAATTATTTAATTTATTAAAAACTAAACCAGATCAGTTTATCTGCGATCTAAAATCGTTATTTGACCCTCAGAATAATCAACCTGAGGCATTTTATCAGCTGCGCAATGTTTTTAATCATAGCAAAGATCAATATTTACGTTCTCTACTATTTGTATATTTAAATCGTCACTGCTATAACGGGTTGTGTCGATATAATAATAGTGGTTTATTTAACGTACCATTTGGTCGATACAAAACAATCTATTTCCCAGAGAAAGAGCTAAATTTTTTCGCGCAAAAAGCGCAAAATGCCATATTCATTTGTGCTCCTTATCAAGATGTGATGAAAAAAGCGCAACGGAATTCTGTGATATATTGTGATCCACCTTATCTATCACCAAACGAATCGGTTGGATTTACAGCATATTATTCAAATAGTTTTGGATATGATGAACATAAAAAATTATCAAAATTAGCCGAAAAGATAGCTTATAAAAAAGATATTCCTGTACTTGTATCAAATCATGATACAAATTATACAAGAACTTTATATAGCAAAGCTCGTCATCTTTATCGAGCAGAAATGCGACGTTCAATTAGTTGTGCCGGCGAAGGCAGAAAAAAAATTGATGAAATTTTAGCATTATACAAAAAATCTTAGCTTAGCTTTAGTATAATAATAATAAGATTTTATCAATAGAGGGATTGTTATGAACGAATTTATTATTGCACCATCAATTCTATCAGCTGATTTTGCTCGTCTTGGTGAAGATACTCAAAAAGTATTAGATGCAGGTGCAGATGTTGTACATTTTGATGTCATGGACAATCATTTTGTGCCTAATCTCACTATGGGCTCAATGTTTTGTAAAGCATTGCGAGATTATGGCATAAAAGCCCCTATTGATGTTCACTTAATGGCATCTCCTGTTGAAGAGTTGATCGTATCTTTTGCTAAAGCCGGAGCTACAAATATATCAATCCATCCAGAATCTACAATTCATCTAGACCGTTCATTGCAATTAATTAAAGATCATGGCTGTCACGCTGGTATTGTGTTTAATCCTACCACGCCGCTTGATTATTTAGATTATTCAATTGATAAAGTAGATATTATTTTATTAATGAGCGTTAATCCTGGTTTTGGTGGACAATCATTTATTTCTTCAACTTTAAAAAAATTACAACAAGCAAAACAACGTATACTTGAATCAGATAGGAACATTCGTTTAGCAGTCGATGGTGGAATAAAAGTTGACAATATAGCCCAAATAGCTAAAGCTGGTGCAGATATGTTTGTAGTAGGTTCAGCTATATTTAACCAACCCAATTATAAAACGGTCATCGATGCAATGCGAAAAGAATTAGCAGGAGTGTAATATGCATAAATTAGACAATATTCAAGCAATAGCATTTGATTTAGATGGTACACTTGTTGATAGTGTTCCTGGCCTTGCTCTTGCAACACAAAACATGTTAGTTGATTTACAATTACCAACAGTTACTAATGAACAAATTAAAAATTGGGTTGGTAACGGTATTGATATCATGTTAAAACGTGTTTTTAAAGCTATCGAAGTCGATCCATCAGAAGCCCTCTTTATACAAGCTAGAGATATTTTTAACTGTCATTATGATCAGGTTATTGATGTTGGAACGAAATTATTTCCTAACGTCAAGGAAACCTTAAAAACACTTTATACTAGCCAATATCCATTGGCATTGGTCACTAATAAACCAGCAAAATTTTTACCTGATCTACTCACTTCTTTAGGAATTAAAGAGTATTTCTCGCTAGTGCTTGGTGGTGGAGATGTAATAAAATTAAAACCACATCCTGCTCCATTATATCAAGTTATGGCAACATTTGGATTATTTAACAATCAACTACTTTTTGTGGGTGACTCTAAAAATGATATCACAGCAGCTAAAAATGCCAATTGCCCAACAGTGGCATTAAGTTATGGATATAATTATGGTATTTCGATTGCTACAAGTGAACCAGACTTTTTATTTGATGATTTTAAAGATATATTAACGATATTACCTCAGCCTAAAGCTGACGAAAAATATAATTAACACATATTAGGAATAAATTATGAGTAAACCAATTGTATTTAGTGGTGCACAACCTTCAGGCGAGTTAACACTTGGTAACTACTTAGGTGCTCTAAAAAATTGGGTGGCATTGCAAAATGAATATGATTGCGTTTATTGTATCGTCAACCAACATGCGATAACAGTACGCCAAGATCCACAAAAATTACGTAAAGCCACACTTGATACGTTAGCACTCTATTTAGCTTGTGGTATTGATCCACAAAAGAGTACTATTTTCGTACAATCCCATATCCCTGCGCATACTGAGTTAGGGTGGGTTTTAAATTGTTACACCTATTTTGGCGAGCTCAGCCGCATGACACAATTTAAAGATAAATCGTCACGTCATTCGGAAAACATTAATGCAGGCCTATTTGATTATCCGGTTCTTATGGCGGCTGATATCTTATTATACCAAGCCGATTTAGTGCCAGTAGGGGATGATCAAAAGCAGCATCTTGAATTAACTCGCGATATTGCAATACGTTTTAATGCTCTTTATGGCGATATTTTTACTATTCCTAAACCATTTATTGCTAAAGTTGGTGCAAGAGTTATGTCATTACAAGAGCCAACAAAAAAAATGTCCAAATCAGATGAAAACCGTAATAATGTAATTGGATTACTTGAAAACCCAAAAGACATTGAGAAAAAAATTAAACGTGCAATGACCGATTCTGATGAACCACCAACAGTGCGCTACGATTTAAAAAATAAAGCTGGCGTATCAAACCTGCTCGATATATTAACAGGTATTACAGGTAAACCAATTACCGAGCTTGAAAAAGAGTTTGAAGGTAAAATGTATGGTCATCTTAAAACCGAAGTAGCAACCCAAATCATTGATATGTTAACCACTTTACAGACCAAATATCACCAATATCGTGATGATGAAAATTATCTACTTTCAATTATGCAAGAAGGAGCCCAAAAAGCTCGTTCAAAAGCCGAGCCTACTTTGAAAAAAGTCTATGATGCAATAGGCTTTGTATAGTTAGCAATCAAAAAATGGTCATTGATAATAACATTAAACAGTATTGATTGGTTTTAATATACTATATTAAAAATCTTAGCTATTACAGGTTAGTTATGAAGATTATCATTCTTGGAGCGGGACAAACAGGCAGTGCACTTGCTGAATACCTCGTTACAGAAAAACAAAACGACGTCACTGTTGTAGATGAAGATGACAACAAATTGCAATCATTGCAAGAACGCTTTGATTTACAAGTAATTTGTGGAAAACCCTCTTATCCACAAGTTTTAGAAAGTGCAGGTGCTGAATCAGCCGATATGCTAGTTGCTGTAACTAGCTCTGATGAAGTAAACATGATGGCATGTCAAATTAGTCATGTGATGTTTAATATTTCGCAAAAAGTTGCACGAATTAGAGCGCCAGAATATAACGAGGAAAAATATTCTTTTTTTAATAAAGATTGTATCAATATCGATCATATTATCGCTCCTGAAAATCTCATCACTAACCATATAAGCCATTTAGTCCAGTATCCTGGTTCGCTACAGTTTGCCTCCTTCTATGATAATAGAGTATGTTTGGTTGCTGCTAAAGCATATTATGGCGGGGCTTTGGTTGGAAGTGAATTATCGGAGCTCAAAGAACACCTTCCTCATGTTGAGGCCCGAGTCGTGGCAATATATCGTAAAAATCAATTTATTCGCCCACTAGGATCAACATTGATCGAGGCTGGCGATCTGGTCTATTTTATAACCCCACCTTTTAATATTAAAGCCGTGACCAGTGAGTTACAACGTTTAGAAAAACCATACAAACGTATAATTATTAGTGGTGGAGGGAGTATCGCAGTCGCGCTAGCTAAACGTTTAGAAAATGCCTACCAAGTTAAACTAATTGAACGTAATTCTGTGCGTGCTGAATTAATTGCCGAACAGCTAATTAACACAACTGTATTACATGGTGAATCATCTGATCAAGAGTTATTATCACAAGAACAAATTGAGCTTACCGATCTTTTTATCGCAGTAACAAGTGATGATGAATCAAACATCATGTCTTCAATGCTTGCCAAAAGAATGGGGGCAAAAAAAGTCATTGTATTAATTCAACGTCAGGCCTACCTTGAACTTATCAATGACAGTGTAATTGATATAGCGATTTCACCACAACATGCCACCATTTCAGAGCTATTAAGTCATGTAAGACAAACAGGTATGGTAAAAGTTGTCTCATTAAGACAAGGTGAATCTGAAATTATTGAAGTCATTGCTCATGGTGATAATGAAACATCAAAATTGGTAGGTAAAAATATTAATGGATTAAAATTACCTTCAGGCGCAACTATCGGGGCTATTGTACGAGGAGAAGATGTGATCATTGTTAATACTGATTTAACCATTGAAGACAAAGATCATCTCATTATATTTTTACCAGATAGAAAAGCGATTACTGATATAGAAAAATTATTACAATGACTTGTTTAAAATAAATAGCCAGTTCATAATAAATAAAGATTTTGACTCGGGGTGTTTTTTGTTTTACACAAAAAACTGAGATATTACCCGTTGAACCTGATCTGGGTTATACCAGCGTAGGGAAGTCTAAGCCATATACGGCCTAACGCGGCATATTCTTCCCAATTACTAAGAATAAAAAGGAAAGAATATGTTATTAACAATAAAACCATTTCAAGCTTTTCAATTCCCACCTTTCATTAAACAAGTACAACAGCAACAACCTTTAGTTCATTGCATGACCAATGATGTAGTGCAAAATTTTACCGCCAATGTATTACTTGCAATTGGCGCATCGCCAGCCATGATTATCGCTGAACATGAAGTTTCTTCATTCGTTCGTGTTGCTAACAGTTTATTAATTAATCTAGGGACGGTATGCGGCAATACCGCAAAGAGTATGCTATTAGCCGCTGCTCAGGCTAAGAAAACTCAAACCCCTTGGGTATTAGATCCTGTTGCAGTTGGATTAGCCCTTCCTTACCGTACGAATATTGCAAAACAATTATTATTATTAAAACCAACAGTAATTCGTGGCAATGCTTCTGAAATATTAGTATTAGATGAACAAAATTCATCATCGAAAGGACCTGACAGTCAAGATTCGACTGAATCAGCCTTAACAACAGCTATCTCACTTGCACAAAAATATGAAACTATCGTAACCATTACCGGTAAAACTGATTATATTACTAATGGTAAAGATATTTATAGCATTACAGGCGGTGATATTGCATTAACAAAAGTCACAGGTACTGGATGTTCATTGTCAGCAATGGTTGCCGCATTTATAGCCAATTCAATGGATCCATTATTAGCTACCGCCTCCGCTTGTTTTATGATGAAAAAAGCCGGTGAACTTGCCAATAAACAGCAAGGATTAGGAACTTATGCAGTCTCACTACTAGATAAACTTTCATTATTTAACATATCAAACAAATAGGAAAATCTAATGAAAAAGCAACTAGATTTGACACTTTACTTAGTCCTCGATCCATTATTATGCGGCGGCATTAAAGGCATGATAAATACCACCAAAATAGCAGTTGCCAATGGCGTAACCGCAATACAATTAAGATCCGAACACGAATTTTCATGTAAGAATTGGTATCAAGCAGCAGTAGCTTTAAAACAGGTTCTTAACGATACTCCTGTACCATTATTTATTAACAATCATATTGATATAGCGTTAGCCGTTGATGCTAACGGTGTACATATTGGGCAAACTGATCTACCTATTAATATCGCAAGAAAATTAATTGGCAATGATAAATGGTTAGGATTTTCGGTGACTAATCGTCAGCAACTTGAGGCAACGCCGTGGCAATTAGTGGATTATATTGGTGTTGGTCCGATTTTTTCAACAGACACTAAAAAAGATGTCACGCCACCAATAGGCATGCAACAACTAACTGAGTTAGTAAAGCTAAAACAGCGCCCTGCCGTCGCTATTGGAGGAATCAATACCAATAACGCCACAAAAATTTTGCAGACCGGTATTGAAGGAATTGCTGTGGTTTCAGCAATTTGTGGTCAAACAGATGTTTCACAAGCTACCTTAGCACTTATCGAAAAAATAAAACAAACTAAATAGGAAAGAATATTATGACAACAATTGCCTTAACAATTGCAGGATCTGACTCAAGCGGTGGAGCGGGTATTCAAGCAGACTTAAAAACTTTTTCAGCATTCGGCGTTTATGGTATTTCAGTCATAACCGCTCTTACAGCACAAAGCACTCAAGGGATTGATGCCATATTAGCAATTAAACCGAAATTTATTGAAGCACAATTTACTACGTTATATCAAGATATTAAAATTGATAGTGTGAAAATAGGTATGCTGATGAATAAAGAGATTGTCTCAACCGTTCATCACCTTCTAAAAAATAATCCGATTAAAACTGTTGTAATAGATACAGTAATGGTAGCCAAAGGAGGGCATTTATTATTAAAATCGGATGCTGTTGCTGCCATTCGAGAGCTTTTATTACCTTTAGCAACGATCATTACCCCCAACCTACCTGAAGCTGCAACATTATTAGATTGTGATGAAGCTAAAACAGAAGAAGAAATGCAAATACAAGGTTATGAGCTACTTAAATTGGGTTGCAAAGCAGTATTAATAAAAGGTGGGCATCTATCAAGTAATCAAAGTCCTGATTACTTAATTACACAAGATAATATAATAAGGCTGACTTCACCTCGAATTGCCACTAAAAATACCCATGGAACAGGATGCACCTTATCAGCTGCTATTGCTGCACTGCTCCCCAATAATACCTTAGAACAGGCAATAAAATATTCAAAAGACTATATACAAGGTGTGATTAAGCATGCAGATAATTTATCGGTTGGTCAAGGAATTGGACCAACACATCATTTTTATCAGTGGTGGTAAAAAACTTTATAAACACTATCTTTTTTGAAACCTTTACTCATTTATTTTCGGTATTTTGAGAAAATGGGAAAGTTATTTCCTTTTGATACAGATCTTATGTTTAGAGCTATACCATTTTGACCATTTCATGTATAAATGATGTAGTCTAAACAGAGCTCCACCAAAACGTAAAATATCTATAAATTAAAAGCTCGAAAAACAGTATAATTAATATAAAATCCCAACGAATTCAAATCCTGCTTCGCTAACAGCAGTAATAGCCGCTTCTTGTGAGATAGTACCTTTTTCAATATTAACTTCATGTTTATTCAAATCCACCGTTACTTTAGCTTTTGGATCAATATCGTTAATCGCTTTGGTAATGGTTTTCACACAATGCTGACAACTCATATTATTAACGATTAATTTCATTATTAGCCTCTTTGTTTCATCAAGCTTAGATAAATAAATTTTAACGTGTTAATCGAGAATAATAAACTAATTATTAACCGAATCAATATACATTTAATAAACTAAATAGCTAAAGCTAATTAGAATAACAGTTTTAATCTTAAGCTCAAAAATGTAAATAATTTATATTAAAATTGTAATATTATTGAATAAAATATTAGTTAGGCTTAATAATTCAATTAAAAACAAAAAGTGCTATTAATTTATAGCCACTTTGACATCATTATTCATTAAGCGTTATACTACTTATGATATTTTGTGCATCTAAATAGTTAAGCAGACTTTTATTAAAAGCAGTTTAAACATAGGGGGTGTAATTTGGGTATCTTAAATAATATTTTTTCTAAAATCTTTCCAAACGCGCAAGCTGCTGTAGGCAATGTTGCGGATGCAGTTAAAAATCAAGTCAATAATATAACTGGTCACGATAAAGAGGAAACGCAAAATAGCCAAGACCAAAATTCAAATCAGAATCAACAAAATTCAGATAACAAAGCACCTATATCTGAAGTTGATGTTATGTCAATTCTCGAAAACCTTGCCAAAAAATTTCCGGAAAAACTTAACTGGAAAACCTCAATAGTAGATTTATTAAAGTTATTAAATATAGATAATAGTTTAGAAGCTCGGAAAAAATTAGCTCAAGAACTGAATTATACAGGCAGTACTGATGATACGGCATCAATGAATACTTGGCTTATTAAAGAAGTATTGAAAAAAATTGCTGAAAAAGGCGGAAATGTAACTCATCTATTTTCTTAAGTAATAAAGTAAAAAATGTACCTCGGGATTAATCCACCTGTGATAAGGTGGATTTCTATACAAAAAATCTTTTACTATTCTTAATTTTATAAATTATCAAAAACTAAGCTTTAAACGAATGTAATTGATTCATTGCAGCATCTATTCCGTTAGACAACAAAACCTCCACACATTGAACCGACTCATTAATCACTTTATTAATCAATTCTTGTTCAGATTTGCTTGGTTTGTTTAAGACATAACTAACAACTTTATTTTTATCACCTGGATGTCCAATACCAATTCTTAATCGATAAAAATTTAAATTATTACCCAATTTGCTAGCAATATCTTTTAGCCCATTATGCCCACCATGACTACCACCAAACTTAAGTTTAGCTATTCCGGGATTTAAGTCGAGTTCATCATGTGCAACTAAGATCTCTTCTGGCTTTATTTGGTAAAATGTCGCCATAGCCTGTACCGCTTTACCACTTAAATTCATGAAAGTAGTTGGAACTAATAAACGCACATCATAACCAGAAATGTTGATCCGTGATGTGTAACCAAAAAATTTAGGCTCATTTTTTAATGATTGATTATAGCACTCAGCCAATTTTTCAATAAACCAAGCCCCCGCATTATGGCGAGTTGCGGCATATTCATTTCCGGGATTAGCAAGCCCTACTATCAATTTTATCGTTGTCATAATATATTTATTATCGATGATTTTATCGTAAAAAATGCCCCTAAAGGGGCATCAAATTAAATGATAAAATAGATTATTGATGGAACATTGCTGAAATTGATTCTTCGTTACTAATTCGACGAATTGCTTCAGCAAGCATACCTGATAATGTTAATTGGCGAACATTTTTCAATGCTTTTACTTCAGCCGTTAATGGAATTGTGTCACAAACAACAATTTCATCAATGGCACAGTTTTTAATGTTACTTACTGCTTTACCTGAAAATATCGGGTGTGTCGCATAAGCAAACACTCTTTTCGCCCCTCGTACTTTTAAAGCATCAGCTGCTTTACAAAGTGTTCCAGCAGTATCAATCATATCATCAACTAAGATACAATCTCTATCAGCAACATCACCAATAATATTCATCACTTCTGCTTCATTTGCACGTTGACGACGTTTATCAATAATTGCCATATCAGTATCATTAAGCAGTTTAGCTATGGCACGTGCACGCACCACACCACCAATATCAGGCGAAACAACAATTGGGCGTTCAAACTCACGTTGTAGCATATCTTCTAAAATAACTGGGCTGCCAAATACATTATCAACAGGCACATCAAAGAAACCTTGAATTTGTTCGGCATGAAGATCAACGGTTAATACCCTATCGACACCAACTGTTGATAGAAAATCAGCAACAACTTTAGCAGTAATAGGTACACGAGCCGAACGAACACGGCGATCTTGTCTTGCATAACCAAAATAAGGAATAACAGCAGTAATACGACCAGCAGATGCACGGCGCATTGCATCGATCATAACTAATAATTCCATTAAATTGTCATTGGTAGGAGCACAAGTTGATTGAATAATAAAAACATCTTCACCACGGACATTTTCATTGATTTGGACATTGACTTCGCCATCACTAAAACGGCTTACAACAATGTCACCAAGGGAAGTATAAAGACGATTAGCTATACGCTTTGCTAGTTCTGGTGTGGCATTACCAGCAAAAAGCTTCATATCAGGCACGAGAAATCCTCAAGCATGTATTTATGATTACTTAATACGTAATCGGTTAAATTGGAATGACAATTATATAATCATTTAATGATTATGCTCAACAACATTATAAAAAATTATTTGATATCTCAATCAAATTGCAAGTTAGTAAATTTGATAAAATATGTTTTTTGACGTCATCTTAAAATAGAGTAAACTAATTAGCCAAAGTTTTCTAACTACATTAGAATTTTCCATTAACTTTAATCAATCTTACAACGATAAGTAGATAACGTAATGAATGAACACTTAAATACAGATATTAAAGATTTAAAATCTAAACGAACTATTCGAAGTTTTGTATTAAGACAAGGACGTTTGACTAAAGGACAAGAACAAGCATTAAAAAATTTATGGCCAACATTTGGCATTGAATATAATCCGAATAGCGTTATATCTTTTGAAACAAACAAAAATGTAGTGTTAGAAATTGGATTTGGCATGGGCGCCTCATTGATTGAAATGGCCAAAAATGCACCCAATACATCATTTTTAGGTATAGAAGTGCATAAGCCTGGTATTGGTTCTTGCTTAATGGCTATCGAGGAAAATCAATTACCCAATTTAAAAGTAATGTGTCATGATGCTGTTGAAGTATTACAGAATATGATTACAAATGATTCACTAAATAAAGTGCAAATCTTTTTCCCAGATCCATGGCATAAAGCAAAACACAACAAACGCCGAATTATTCAACCTAATTTTGTCGAGCTTATTAGGCAAAAATTAAAACCAGGTGGTATTTTACATTTAGCCACAGATTGGCAACATTATGCTGAACATATGCTTGAAGTCTTAACTCAAGCAAAAGGTTTTAAAAATTTATCAATAACGAATGACTACATACCAAGACCAGAAGAAAGACCAATTACCAAATTTGAAAAACGAGGAAAAAATTTAGGTCATGGCGTTTGGGATTTGCAATTTATGAAAAAATAGCAGCATTAAGTAATAATTATACGAAATGAAATACTACATTTACTTCGTCTGCACCGTTTAATCCATGTATCTAAATCAATACAATTTACTCAATAACAGATAAAATTATTTTAAATGTAATAAAATTGGGATTGTATTCTAAATTTATTATTAAATGATTAATGATAGGCCTGAGTATCATTCGCCAAAAAACTTAGCATTATAATTGCCCATAAGGAGAAATTATTCTATCAGCAATTGCCTTTCTTGAAAAAAGAAAGGCAATTGCTATAGTTAATCTAACAATTCTGTGCAAAATTATGTATGATATAAATCTCGTCGTTAATGGATATAAGATAAATGACTAGCAAAACTTCAACAGCCATCTTTCCTGGCACTTTTGATCCCACAACTAATGGGCATATTGATCTTATTACTCGAGCCTCACTATTATTTCCTAAACTAATTGTTGCTATCGCTGAAAATCCTAGCAAAAGGACTCTCTTTACTTTAGAAGAACGAGTTAACTTAGCTTTAATTGCGGTTGAACACTTACCTAATGTTGAAGTCATTGGTTTTGATAATTTAATGGCGGACTTTGCACAAATTCATAATGCAACAGTCATTGTGCGTGGTGTTCGAACAACACATGATTTTGAATACGAAAGACAACTTGCCGAAATGAATCGAGCATTAAAGCCAGACTTAGACACTATCTTTTTAATGCCTTCAATTGCAATGGGGTTTATTTCTTCAACCATTGTAAAAGATGTTGCTTATCATGGTGGAGATATATCCAACTTAGTCCCACCGCATGTTAAAACAAAATTACTTGAACAGTTAACATAATTCAAATTTATATGGTTAATTTTTACACTCCTGCAAAAAAGAAACTTTCCCCAAAAAAATTGACTGTGACAGTCTCAAGCTTAGATGCCTTTGGGCAAGGAATAGCTAGTCATAAAGGTAAAACAATTTTTATTAAATCAGCACTACCTGATGAAACTGTTGATATTGTTCTAACTGAAGATAAAAAGAATTATGCAAAAGCAAAAGTAATAAAATATCATAACCAAAGTGCCACACGCATAAAACCACAATGTAAATACTATCAAAAATGTGGTGGCTGTGAACTACAACATATTGCACCACATTTGCAACAACAATCAAAATATGAGGCACTAATAAATCTGTTACAAAAAGAAACGGGACAACCTTTAACAGATATTGTTAAAAGCTCACTCCAAATTATTACCGATCAACCTTATCATTATCGTCGACGAGCAAGACTAGCGATTAATATTGTTAAAGGCGAATTATTGATTGGCTTTCGTCAGTTAGAATCAAATCAAATAATCAATATTGAACAATGTCCAGTATTAGTTAATGAATTAAACTCACTACTTTTACCACTACAAAATATATTACGTCAAATAAAACAAAAAAAAGCACTTGGCCATATTGAATTAATCTCTGTGGATAGCGGTATCATTCTTGTATTAAGACACACTACATCATTATCAGAAGTTGATACCAGATTATTAAAGAAATTCGCCGAAGATAATAGAATTTCACTTTATTTTCATGGCAAAGAATTAATCCATATATATGGTAAATCCGAACACTATTACCTAATTAACAATCTAAAACTTACATTTAGTCCGCTTGACTTTATCCAAGTCAACAGCAAAATTAATCAAAAAATGATAGTTGAAGCACTCAAGTGGCTTGACTTACAATCCACAGATAAAGTTTTAGATCTATTTTGTGGTATGGGTAATTTTTCATTACCTATGGCAACAATATGCCAATCGGTAACAGGTATTGAAGGCATCAACGAACTAGTTGAAAAAGCAAAATTTAACGCTATATTAAATAGCAATGAAATTCGTGCTGAAACCCATTTTTTAACTAGTAACTTAGAGGATAACCAACAATTTTCGACATGGAATCAATTAAAATTTAATAAAATTTTATTGGATCCTGCTAGAGCTGGAGCATTTAATGTAACCACCGAAATTCTGAAAATAGAACCTTCTAAAATTGTTTATATATCCTGTAATCCAGCAACGTTAGCTAGAGATAGTAAGCAATTTCTTGATGCAGGATACCAAATTACTCAAGTTGCTATTTTAGATATGTTTCCGCAAACTAAGCACATTGAATCAATGTTGTTGTTAACGAAATTAGGATCATAATTATGGTATCAATTAGAGGAGCACACCAACATAGCGAAGAGCATTACACGCTTACACAATTTGATGTTGAACAATGGATCAAACAAGAGTTATTGTTGACTAACCCAACAGCCTACCAAAAATTTAAAGATGTTTGGGATTTTTGTTTTGAAAATAGCGCAGGTGCATCTGAACAAATACATTGTTTTCAAAATGCTATAGAAATGGTCGAAATTTTATCAACACTTAATATGGACATCAATAGCCTATGTGCTGCATTATTACTTCCTTTTGTTGATACCAAAATTATTCGTCGGGAGGATATTCCTGATGATTTTGATCGCGAAATTTCTCATATAATTTCAAGCATAGTTAGAATGAAGGAAATTCGCCAACTTCGTGCCATTCGTAATGGCAGCGCGACAACAGAACAAATTGATAGTATCCGTCGCATGTTACTGGCTATGGTTAATGATTTTCGTAGTGTAGTGATTAAATTAGCAGAACGCATTACTTACTTACGTAATCTGATGCACTCGCCTCAAGAAGAACAAGTCCTTGCGGCTAAAGAATGCTTTAATATCTATGCTCCACTTGCAAATCGTCTTGGTATTGGTCAACTAAAATGGGAACTTGAAGATTTTTGTTTCCGTTATTTATACCCAGATCACTATCGCCTTATTGCAAAAAAATTACAAGAAAAGCGGCTAGATCGAGAATCTTATATCAATCAATTTGTAAAACACTTACAAGATTTAATGAATAAAGATCATATTTATGCTGAAGTTTATGGGCGTCCTAAACATATTTATAGTATATGGCGTAAAATGGAGCGTAAGCATCTACAATTTGAAGATCTTTATGATATCCGTGCCGTACGGATTATTTGTGACCGTATTGAAGATTGTTACAATGCATTGGGCATTGTTCACAGCCATTACAAGCATATTGCTAAAGAGTTTGATGACTATGTTGCAAATCCTAAACCGAATGGCTATCAGTCCATTCATACTGTCGTTTATGGTCCTCAAAATAAAACAATTGAAATTCAAATCCGTACTGAACAAATGCATAATGATGCTGAACTAGGAATTGCCGCACATTGGAAATATAAGGAAGGCAGCACTGATAAAATGACTGCTTATGATCAGCGAATTTCTTGGTTACGCAAATTATTAACATGGCAACAAGAAATGTCTGAAAGTGGCGAAATTCAGGAGGCAGTACGCAGTCAAATTTTTGATGATAGAGTATATGTGTTTACCCCTAAAGGTGATGTTGTTGACTTACCTGCTGGCTCAACACCTCTTGATTTTGCTTATCATATACACAGCGATGTGGGGCATCGCTGTATTGGTGCCAAAGTAAGCGGAAGAATTGTACCATTTACTTATCATTTAAAAATGGGAGACCAAGTTGAAGTCATTACCCAAAAACAGCCAAACCCCAGCCGAGATTGGCTAAACCCTAATACTGGATTTGTTAACAGTAATCGTGCTAGAGCTAAAATTCAAGCTTGGTTTAAAAAACAAGATCGCGATAAAAATATCTCCGCAGGAGAACAAATTTTACAAAGTGAACTTGAACCTTTAAACATCAGCTTAAAAAGTGTCGAAAAAATACTTATTAAGAAATATAACGCCCATTCATTTAATGAAGTATTAGCCGGTATTGGTAGTGGTGATGTTAGAATCAACCAATTAGTCAATTTTATTAATGCTCAATTTAATAAACCAACAGCTGAAGAAGAAGACGAAGCGGCATTAAAACAAATTGCCCAAAAATCGAATACTCAATCAAAAAATACCAATAAAAAAGGTAGTGAAATCATCATTGAGGGAGTAGAGAACCTAATGTATACCATTGCTAACTGTTGCCGCCCTATTCCAATCGATCCGATTATAGGGTTTGTTACCCAAGGAAGAGGTATATCAATTCATCGTGCTGATTGTGAACAATTGCAAGAACTTAAAAACCATGCTCCAGAACGCATTACCAACGCCATTTGGAGTGATAACACTCTCTCAAGCTACACAATGGTAGTAAAAATCATTGCAAACGATCGCAGCGGGTTATTACGAGATATCACAACCATTTTAGCTAATGAAAAAGTTAGCGTGCTTGGTTTAATTAGCCGTTCTGACACGAAGCAACAGTTAGCTACCATTGACGTCGATATGGAAGTTTTCGATCAAAATTCACTAAATCGTGTACTTAATAAAATAAAACAACTCCCCGATGTTATTGAAGCAAAACGTTTTCAAGACTAATACATTAAGTTTGCGATAATAATGTCATCATGAAAAAGAACAATTACGCAATACGTTCTAAAATTTCAAATTTGTAGTTGTATGGGTTTTTATTATCTGCTTGATGATAATCCTGAAAAATTGTTTGCCATTGTTTTGATAAGTACTCTGGAAAATAAGTATCGCCTTGTAACTTTGCATCGATATGAGTTAAATAAAGGCGATTGACCAACGGTAATACCTGATCATAAATATTCCCACCACCAATAATAAATGCCTCTTGTGCACATTGAGCTTTAGCTAATAAAATAGCCTCATCAGTAGATCGAACCCAACTAACATTGGAATCAACCTCAACTTTTATATCAGCGCGTCGCGTAACAATTATATTTTTTCGATTAGGTAATGGTTTACCAATAGATTCAAATGTTTTTCGTCCCATTATAACGGGTTTATTGAGTGTATTTTGTTTAAACCAAGCCAAATCGGCTGGTAGATGCCAAGGCATTTGATTATTTAAACCAATAACACGATTATGAGCCATCGCCACAATAATGCTTAAGATCATATTTATACATATCCTAAAGATTTAATTCGTTGTTTCACATTCTCAGGAAAAATAGTTTGGCACCACAATCGTTTACTTAAAGATAGCAAGGGTTCTTTTTTCCCTGCAACAATCCAATTAGCTAGCTCTGTAGCAACATCAGGATAAACGACTGGTTTTGGAAAGGGTAAATCCAGCCAGTATTTAAGCTTTATGCTATTTAAATTTTCCATTACTGTTGCCATATCTAAAGTTTGCAAACATTGAGCATTATAGATTTGTTCAAACTGACCAGAAACGGGCTTGGTTAAAATCTTTTTACCAAGCACTAAAGCTTCTGAAATTAGAGCAAAACCTGTATTTGAGATAATACCAGAACAGCTAATTAAAGCTTGCGTAAAGCTATCACGACTCAATGGTTGCAAAATAATATTACCTTCTTGTTCTATTTGCTTAACATATGGATGAAAACAGATAAAATTGTGGCTAGGAAACGATTTTAGTAGCCCTATAATTTCATTTAATTCTTCAAATGGTAAATATACAACAATATTACCATCTTCTGTAGGGGAAATAGGAAACGAATCAATCATGGGAGGAAGTAATTTATGACCGAAATGAAACCAATGCAAACCAATAGGCAAGGTTACAGGTGCATAATACTTCATAATGACATTAGCAATAAGACCGTATTCTTTCGGCTTAAGATACTGACATACAGCTTGATTGCTGATGCCCAAGCATTCCCGATGTTGGTAATGTGCAGCCCATGCGCTTACAGGCTCAAAATCACTAATAATGCAATCATATTTTGATAAGTCAAGTTCACGAACATCTTTGATTAATCGAAAAGCTCTAATACGTTGCACAGTTTTACGGAAATTAATCTTACCATTTAGCGTTGCAAAAGTAACTCCACGGAAAGCCCTATAATTTCCAAAAGAATCCATATCGAAATAATCCTTCGGATCTCTGCCACTCAAAATATAATCAACATCAACCCCTAATTTTTTTAATGCTTTGGCTAACGTTCGACAACGACTAATATGACCATTTCCCGTTCCTTGAATACCAAAAAGAATTTTCATATCGCTATTATTCACCCCTTAATATTGGTTAATATGATATCAGAACAAAAAATAATTATCTTTATTATTTTAAGTCAAAGCTAATGCTACACGCTCGTTAAACATATTTTCATGTATGAAAATAACAAAAATAAAACGCTTTAGTTGTTACTTATAATTGCAGCAAAACTTCAATCATTGTTTATTATACAGTGACTGAGTTAATAAATTAGTTAATAGAAACATAATCATATATTACCGTATAACAAACATTTAATCATTAAGTTATAGAATTAATATATTTTTAATATCCAATTACTATAACTTACATAAAAATAATGATTAAAAAACGTGCTATTTAGTTTTATTTCTTGTAAAATAATGGTTATCAACTATCGGTGAGTTAAACGATAAATAATTTTGAATGTTAACAAAAGTGTTATCAATAGATAATTTACCATCAGTAACATATTCATTATAACAATGATTATTAATTTGCTATTTAGCCTAGTTTTATCCTAAAAATTTCTTCTAATTTTGCTGTTTTTATTATGTTAATATCTAAGACTATATCCAGCGAGCAACTGAAAATTGCTCACTAAAGTAATAAAGGCTTTCGTCTTACTTGTGATTTAATCTTTACAAAGCTGTAGGCTACATGGATAACCACAATTATCGAAAACAATATCTACCTACAAAACCTAGTTTAGATAATAGCAATACTTATTCCTAAATTGACCTAAAATAATTACTAAAAAATTTTAACTAAAAAGTAAATTTTGAGAATCATCACCGTAGCACTAGCAAACCACCGTTATGAATTATTGCATTAAAAAATCATTAATTAAATTAAAATAGGAATATTATGAAACGCCGAAATTTTTTGATAAATATTAGCGCAGTTCTAAGCGGATTAGCCGTAACTAAAACTTTTGCGAAAATGGATCATTCAATGATATCGGGTCAAATGTGTGGGCAAAATTCTGCTAATTGTAAAATGGGGGATAACATGCACGAACATATGCATATGAATATGAATATGACCAATACAAAAACGTCTCAAAAGCTTTTACCAACATCATCATTTCCAAAAGGGCTTAATTTACCGCTTTTAGCCAATTTAAAAAATGAAAGTACAAAACAAGGTATATTTGAGGCAACGTTAAATTTGAAATCTGTTAAAATTTCGCTAATACCTGAGTTAACAACTGAATTTTGGACATATAATGGTATGGTTCCGGGACCTAAAATTGAGGTATTTGAAGGTGATCAAGTCAAAATAACAGTTAAAAATGATTTATCACAACCTACAACCGTACATTGGCATGGTTTATTGATTCCTGCTGATCAAGATGGTAATCCACAAGATGAAATCCCTGCCGGAAGCAGTCGAATTTATGAGTTTACCATTCCTAAAGGTTCTGCTGGAACCTATTGGTATCACCCTCACGGGCATAATACTGTCGCTGAACAAGTTTATCATGGTTTAGCGGGTACCTTTATCGTACGTAGTAAAAATGATCCTTTAAGTGATATACCTGAACAAAACTGGTTTTTTTCTGATTTAAAATTAACCGATAAAGGTCAAATTGCGAATAATTCAATGGCTGATTGGATGAACGGTCGTGAGGGACAATTTGTGCTAATCAACGGTTCGTACCAACCTAAAATAAAAGTTAATGGCACCACACGTATCAGAATATGGAACGCTTGTTCTGGTCGATACCTTAATCTTTCTATCCCTGGATGTGATGTCTATCTAGTGGGCAGTGATGGTGGATTATTAGCTCAACCTTATTTACTCAATAAACCATTATTATTAACACCAGCAGAGCGGGCTGAATTGGTTATTATTCCAAAACACTCTGGACTATTTTACCTTCAATCTATTAGTTATGATCGCGGAAAAATGGGCGATATCCCACCAGAACAAGATTTTATACTTGCTGAATTAGAGCTTAACAAAGCTGATTCTTTTGATTTACCAACTACACTACGCCAGTTACCCATTTTAGGAGAACCTGTAGCTCATAAATCTATTGAATATACAGAAGCTATGGATATGAAAGAACCCAGAGGGAATATGATTTTTTTAATTAATGGAAAACGACACGACATGTCAAGAGTTGATTTAGAAAGTAAAATTCACGATGTAGAAGAGTGGACAATTATTAATAATTCACACATGGATCATAATTTTCATATACATGGCACCCAATTTATCGTGCTATCACATGAGTTAAATGGTGTAAAAACACCACCTGACTATGTAGCGCTAAAAGATACAATTAATCTCCGCCCACATGAAAAGATTACACTTAAAATGCAACAAAACTTTACAGGTCTTCGTATGTACCACTGTCATATTATCGAGCATGAAACACTAGGTATGATGGGACAATTACTTGTCAAATAATACCTCTTCATTGCCCCTCTATTTTTAAACTTCATTGGCTAAAAATAGAGGTTTTTTTATCATAATAAAAAACCTTAATATATAACCTTCTATAACAAATAATATTTGTTTTTCATTTTGGCAAAAAATGCTAACATATCACAATTATGAATGTGATCTATTATTGGCAAAAACTTAGCAAACGTTTAATTTTTAAAACGACTTTTTCGCACTTACTATTAGGTGTAATTGCTGTTGGATTTGGCTCATGGCAACAAAATACCCTATCTGTAGAATCTTCTACGTCAAATATTGGTATTATCGCAATAACGCAAGATTATAAGACAACAGTGAGAACGAAATCACAAAATTTATCTCAATCACAAAAACATCATGATTTAATCGAACTTATCATACAAAATTATCATGATATTTCACCGAGTAAAGCTATTCGTTTATCTTCCCTTTATAATGGTATAAGAGCGGGGCCAAGTGTTACCATTTAACGAGTATGTAACTCGATAAAATTGATATTTTATACTTATTATTAAGCCAAGGTTTTACATCCTATATTAAACACTAGAGAAATATTATGTTATTAAACTTATTAACCAAAGTATTTGGTAGCCGTAATGAGCGCGTATTAAAAACCATGCGTAAACGAGTTGAAAAAATCAATGCACTTGAACCTACAATGAAAGCATTATCTGATGATGAGCTTAAAGCTAAAACAACTGAATTTAAACAAAAATTGGCATCAGGCACACAATTAGATGATATTTTAGAAGAAGCTTTTGCCGTAGTGCGTGAAGCTAGTAAACGTGTATTTGGTATGCGACATTTTGATGTGCAATTAATTGGTGGTATGGTACTAAACGAACGTTGTATTGCTGAAATGCGTACCGGAGAAGGTAAAACATTAACCGCAACACTACCGGCTTATTTAAATGCATTAAGTGGTAAAGGAGTTCATGTTGTAACTGTTAATGACTACTTAGCTCAACGTGATGCCGAAAATAATCGTCCATTATTTGAATTTTTAGGTTTAACTGTAGGCATTAATTTGCCTAACATGCCTCCACAAATGAAACGTGATGCTTACCATGCCGATATCACTTATGGAACAAATAATGAATATGGTTTTGATTATTTACGCGACAATATGGTGTTCAATAAAGAGTCACGCGTACAACGCCCATTGCATTATGCCCTAGTCGATGAAGTTGACTCAATTTTAATTGATGAAGCTAGAACACCGTTAATTATTTCAGGTCAAGCAGAAGATAGTTCCGACAAATATATCAGCGTGGATAGAATTATTCCGCATTTGATCCGCCAAGAAAAAGAAGATTCAGACCAATTTCAGGGTGAAGGAGACTTTTCAATTGATGAAAAATCACGCCAAGTTAATTTAACTGAACGAGGTTTAATCAAAGTTGAAGAATTGCTTATAAAGCAAGGCATAATGAAAAGCGAAGAATCGCTTTATGCACCGGCAAATATTGTATTAATGCATCATGTTAATGCCGCTTTACGTGCTCATCATTTATTCCATCGTGATGTCGATTATATTGTCAAAGATGGTGAAATTATTATTGTTGATGAGCACACAGGTCGAACTATGGAAGGCCGTCGTTGGTCTGACGGCTTACATCAAGCCGTTGAAGCCAAAGAACATGTAAAAATTCAAAATGAAAATCAAACATTAGCGTCAATTACTTTCCAAAACTATTTCCGTTTGTATAAAAAGCTAGCTGGTATGACAGGTACAGCCGATACAGAAGCATTCGAATTTAATCAAATTTATGGATTAGATACTATTGTCATTCCAACTAATCGCCCAATGTTACGTAAAGATCAGTCTGATCTGGTTTACATGACCGAAAAAGAAAAAATCAATGCGATTGTGACTGATGTCCAAGCGTGTATCAAACGAGGGCAACCAGTTCTAGTTGGTACCGCATCAATCGAAAAATCGGAGCTTGTATCAAACGCATTTAAAAAAGTGGGTATTAAACACAATGTATTAAATGCAAAGTTCCATGCTCAAGAAGCTGAAATCATTGCTAATGCAGGTAGCAAAGGTGCAGTTACCATTGCAACAAATATGGCCGGTCGTGGTACCGATATTATGTTAGGCGGAAACTGGCAAAGTGATGTAGCTAAAATTGAAAACCCAACGCCTGAAGATATTGAAAAAGCTAAAAAAGCTTGGCAAATAAGGCATGAAGAAGTTATTGCGCTTGGTGGGCTGTACATTCTAGGAACAGAACGCCATGAATCACGTCGTATTGACAATCAGCTGCGAGGGCGTGCTGGTCGTCAAGGTGATCCTGGTGCATCACGTTTCTATCTTTCTCTTGAAGATCCATTAATGAGAATCTTTGCATCAGAACGTGTCGGTAATATGATGCGTAAACTAGGTATGAAAGAAGGTGAAGCCATTGAACATCCATGGGTTACCAAAGCAATTGCTAATGCACAAAAGAAAGTTGAAAGCCGAAATTTTGATATACGTAAACAGTTACTTGAATACGATGACGTCGCTAACGATCAACGTAAAGCTATCTATCGCCAACGAAATGAATTACTGGATAATTCAGAAATTAAAGAAACAATTGATTCAATTCGAGTAGATGTCTTTAATGCACTGATTAATCGTTATATTCCACCTCAATCAATGGAAGAAATGTGGGATATTACTGGGCTTGAGACCGCACTTAAAACAGACTTTGATTTAAACTTACCAATTTCTAAATGGCTCGAGGAAGAACCGAATCTTTATGAAGAAACGCTACGCGAACGTATTTTACAGCTCGCTCACCAACATTATCTAGAGAAAGAAAATATTGCTGGCTCAGAAGCTTTTAGACAGTTTGAAAAAACAGTAATGTTACAAACACTGGATAATTTATGGAAAGAACACCTTGCTTCAATGGATTATTTACGTCAAGGTATTCATTTACGGGGTTATGCACAAAAAGATCCTAAACAAGAGTATAAACGTGAATCATTCAATATGTTCGCAGACATGCTAGAAACACTTAAATATGATGTTATTGGCATTCTTAGCCGGGTGGTAATTCGTTCTCAAGAAGAAGTCGAAGAGGCAGAGCGCCAACGGTTAGCAGAAATGGAAAAATTGTCCACTAAACAACAAGCTAGCCATCAATCTACCACTAATATAAACAGTGGAGTCGAAGATGAAGTAAATACCATGCAGCCAATTACTCGTCATGAAGCAAAAGTTGGGCGTAATGATCTTTGTCCTTGCGGTTCAAGAAAAAAATATAAACATTGTCATGGGGCTGTTCAATAAATAAAAAATTTAGTATCATCAAATTACTTTGAATATTTAATCGCCGATCACTGGCGGCGTTGAAAATTCAGGGAAAATACCTACTTTCCCTGAATTTTACTCATAGACAGACAGAATTATGAAAAAACATACTGAAATTGCTATAGGTATTATTCGTTCACAAGATTGTCAAATCTTCATCACTCAGCGCGGAGAGGATTCACACCTCGCTGGTTTTTGGGAATTCCCTGGTGGAAAAATTGAATTAGATGAGACTCCCTATCAAACCCTACAACGCGAAATTTTAGAAGAAGTCGATATTCATATAAATCAAGCTCAATTTTTAAAAGTGGTTAATCATAGCTATGATGATCGCGATATTACCATCCATGCCTATTTAGTTGAAGAATGGGACGGCGTACCTTTTGCTAAAGAAGGGCAGCCAAGTCGTTGGGTCGCACAAGAAGATTTGAATGCCGATGAATTTCCGGATGCCAATCGACCTATTATTGAAATGTTAAAAAATTTAGATAAACAAATCTAAATTATTATTGTTAGTTTAGTCTTATGATTTATTGTAATTTTAGATTAGCATATTATTTCTCTACTAATTTTTTTAATAGGATAACTTTTTAACATTGTTTTAAAAATTATTTTATCAATCATTTAATAAAAAATATTATGTGTGTATTTTCTCTTAAAAGTGAATATTATAACGACGCCTCCATCACCTTTTCTTAAATAAAACCAAAATTAAATAACTCAAAAATTAAAAATAACCAATTTTAGAACTAGCAATTTTTCACTGAGTAAGAACTGACATAAAAATATTATCCATTTGATTTTTAACTAATTTTATTATTAAAAAGCATTTTAGCATTAAAATTAGTAGAATTATTATTAAATAGGTATTAATCAAGGCGAATTGAGTACATTTAGTCTGAAAAAAAGATATACATCACTAGTTATTATCCTAGAAAAAAGCATATTCCCAATTGTTATAAAACGATAACATAGTTAAATAAATAATGGTTATCATGCCTTAACATAAGGTCTTATTAACCTCATGCCTAATAACAATCTCAAAAAAGAATCAAGATTTACGCTGTAACCTTTGTTCGGCTAATGCCAAAAATATAATACCAATAATAATAAACAGTGCGCCAAACAAACGATATAATGTCATTTGTTCATCAAAAAAGATAACGGATACTATCATTACCGTTACCACTTGTAAATGAGAAGCAGCAAAAGCTGGTCCTACTGGTGCTTTTTTCAATAACACCATCCAAGTGATAAATGCCCCAGTATAACCAATTATTACCAGATAAGCCCAACAATGGCTAAAAATACGCACTAACCAATCAAAACCTATTTCAAAAGGTTCTGCTGCTGATGCTGTAAGTTTAAAATTAGTTTGTCCAAAAGTATCAAAAAATAAAAGTAACACAAAACCAATTAAATAAAATTTTTTCATTCCATGATCCCCACTAAAACCACTCCTGTTGTAATAAAAAATATCCCCAGAAGACGCAGCAATGTTAGATGTTCTTTAAATAAAATCCTACCAGCAAGCATCACCGTAATCATATTAAATGAACCAAGCAAAATGCCTTGAGATAATGGAACTTTACTCAAAAAAGCTAACCAAAAAATAAAGCCAACAAAATATGAGCCAAAACCAATCCAAAGCCAAAAATTTCCAAATAGTTTATGCCAATAATCCACACCTTGTTTATGTTTTGAGGTAATAGCTGCATATTTAAATGCAATTTGTCCTACAGTATCACAACTAATGTTGAGCAGCCAAAGTACAATAATTATAGTTGACACAACTGACATACTCCATGGATTTCAAGCACACTATACTTAATCAAAAACTCGCTTTGTAGCGCCAATTGTTTAAGTTGTTTTTCAATATGCTCAGAATGTTTTTCGATAATCTTTTCACAATTATCACAAATAAACATAATTGAAATATGCTGTGGATCTTGAAAGTGAGGACAAATAATATAACTATTTGTCGACTCAACTTTATGTATAAAACCATGCTCAAGTAGAAACTCAAGTGCACGATAAATTGTTGGCGGCTTAGCTTGTGGTTCACTTATTTTGAGTAGATCTAAAAGATCATATGCACTCATTGCCTTATTTGCTGTTAACATAATATTTAAAACTGTTCGACGTTGCGTTGTCAGTTTAATACCACGTTTTTTGCATAAAGTTTCAATCTTTTCAATCATCAGATTATGCATTTTAATTCCTTTACCTATGATCATTATTTTTCAACGCAGCTTTCCTTCGCCTTATTTCTTTAGGATCATTAATTAACGGACGATAAATCTCAATACGATCGCCATCTTTAACCTGTTCACTTAATTCACAACGTTTGCCAAAAATACCGATTAGATGTTCATCTAATTGGATTTGACATAATGATAAGATATTGGATTTTATAATGGCTTGCAAGACATTAGTTGGCTCGTCGACTTGAAAATCAATTACCGTAGAATTATTAGGTAATGCATAAACAATTTGAATATTCATCATATTAATAAATCTGCCTTGCACGTTTCGAAAAAGCATTAACCATATTAGACATAACTTCTTTAAAAACAGGTTTGAATGTTATATCTAAAAACTTACTTTGGAACTCAAAATCCAAGCTAAAACTGATTTTACACTTGTTTTCAGCAATTTCCACAAATTGCCATTTACCTGAAAAATACTTAAAAGGTCCTTCCAAAAGAGACATATCAATTGAATTAGGTTCATTAATCTGATTTAATGTCGTAAATGATTTTTTAAAACCAAATTTTTCAACTTCAATAAACGCTGCAACGATATTATTTTGTTTTCTAATAATACCAGTTGCGATACAATCAGGAACAAATTCAGGATAGCGAGCAATATCATTAACTAAAGCAAACATTTGCTCAATTGAATAAGGTTCAATAACTTCGTGAAATATATTTGCCATAATAAAAATTAAAAAATAAAATTTGTGGCATATAGTATCACGTAACTCTATAATAACGCACACTATGACTAAGAAAAAATCACATAAACTGGGTTCGTCAACCATCGCATTAAACAAACGCGCACGCCATGAATACTTTATTGAAGAAGAAATTGAGGCGGGATTATCCCTACAAGGTTGGGAAGTTAAATCATTACGTGCGGGAAAAGCCAATATTAGTGACAGTTATGTCTTACTCAAAGAAGGAGAGGCATGGCTTTTTGGTGCTACTATCACTCCACTTAATGTCGCTTCAACACATGTGGTGTGCGAACCAATGCGTACACGTAAATTACTATTAAACGAACGTGAATTAAATTCACTATTTGGTCAAATTAATCGTCAAGGCTATACAGTTGTTGCGCTTTCTCTATATTGGAAAAATGCGTGGGCAAAAGTAAAAATTGGCGTAGCTAAAGGTAAAAAAGAATACGATAAACGAACTGACATTAAAGAACGTCAATGGCAGGTAGATAAAGCTCGTATCATGAAAAATGCTCATCGATAAAATTGGGTTTTATGTTAACAAAATATTGCTAAATAATGCATTTAGCAATATTAAATAGCTTATGTTCTAATAAAAAATGCACTGTATCTTAACTTCTTAAAATTCAGCAAATCATATATAATGACAACGTACATATACGCTATAATTTAAAAAATCTTCAGCACTTGCACTAATTAGATAATAAAAATAACCTATACATATATTTAATTATAACAATATTAACAAACCTATATTGTTTTGGCTTTTTACACCAAGTGAATAACTTCAGTACTTCTTACCATCAAATTCCTGGGCACATAAAACTCGCATCCCCCTATTTTTTCATACACACTTTGAATAACTCATAATTTTTATCTAATTGCCATCACTCAAAGTTTAATCAGAATGTAATATTACCTTGCAGGTTATAAACAGCAAGATGACATTCCCTATGTGGAGTTCAAAAAATAAAAAGAAAATATTGCTGATCAATACTGATACCCCTAAAAATTATACATATAAAACTGTAGCAGAAAACAACCCAATAAATTGACTTGTTATAAAATATCCCTGCCATAATTTGCTCTATAAAAAATAAAACACTGCAGCTCTGAGAATGCGAAACTAAAAGCCATCTTTAACAAATTTGGGGATAAATGCGATCAACATCAAATTAATTTCGCTTGCAAAAGAAAAATGTAATATTTAGCAACTAAATATCATTAATTAAGTGGTATTGACAGGATTAAACACTAAAAAAATGAGATAAAAAAAATTAATAAACGTAAAAAAGAACCTTAAAACAAGGTATCATATAGATTTTTAAATTGGTAATATCAAACTATTTAAGATGTCGATAAAAAAAGTAATAATTCTAATTTAAAGAATATACAAGCATCATACAAATAAATTAAATAATTAAAAATTAAAATAAAATATAATTTTTTTTGATAAAAATCATATTTTTTATTCAAATAATGATAAAATA
>NZ_LZHM01000096.1:0-1190 GCF_001690875.1 Gilliamella sp. wkB18 | reverse complement strand
AAAGCTCACGCTAATACGAAAGTAAAAGACAATATTTTTTGTTTAGGTACATTCGAATATTTATATCTTTTTGAATTTAAATTAAAAATTGGTGTTTCTTGGTGGAACGATAGAAATTGGAAAAAGCCTACTTACGACTTATTAAAAATCAATAAGTTAAAAATCTTTAAAAATTTAAAAAATCTGGTAGAATTTGTTGGTCGCTATAACTGTAAATAAAACAGATAGCTACAATTAGAGTGTTCCCTGTATACACAGGGATAAACCGACGTTTTTTTTGCTGAAATACTGGGGCATGATGTGTTCCCTGTATACACAGGGATAAACCGAGTCCATTATTGATTTATATTCTTTTTGAGCAGTGTTCCCTGTATACACAGGGATAAACCGCGATACATCTGAAAGAACTATTTATGCCGTCTGTGTTCCCTGTATACACAGGGATAAACCGCATTGTGCAGCCTGCATTTGTACAACCGAGTAGTGTTCCCTGTATACACAGGGATAAACCGCCCACAGGATGCTATTGTTAAGCTAATTCCTGCGTGTTCCCTGTATACACAGGGATAAACCGCTCTTTCTTCATTTTTGAGAATTCCGCATTTTCGTGTTCCCTGTATACACAGGGATAAACCGGAAAAAATGGTTTTACACGTGGTAATCCACAAGTGTTCCCTGTATACACAGGGATCCCCCCTTTATCTTAATGCTAAAACCCTAATCCCACTTAATTGATAAAATTTTAAGTGGGGCTTAAAAGCAGCAACCTAAAAAAACATGACTCACTAAGCTTATCTTAAATTTCAATAAATTAAGTTTAATTAAATATTGCAAATTATGTAAAAATAGTGTAATTTTCATGCCCAATTTTAATTATCATTATTGATTATTAAAATTACCGATAAAAACAGACAAATATGACAAAACTAAATAAAAATAAGTAGCAAGGTAGTATAGGTAAGGATGTCTCGGTTGTTAGTATATCAAATGCCCACATTATGCAGCATGATATTCATTCATTTGCATTGGTTTATTCACAATAAATTTGATTATTGTCCTTTACTGTTTGGTTTTCTAATAAAAACAAAGCAATCACGCTATCAATGTAACAATCCTCAACGCCAGATTTATGGCTATCTATTCATGCCCCTTAAAACAACTAATCATTAATCCATTTAATGGGGTAAAAC
>NZ_LZHM01000095.1:0-440 GCF_001690875.1 Gilliamella sp. wkB18 | reverse complement strand
GGTCATCGGGTTGGCTATTGACCTCGCCAAGTAAGTTGGCTTTGGCATCACGGTAGTTATAATCTTTCACTTTAACCGATGATGCCACCGTTTGGCTGTGCATGCTAATATCCCAAACGCTTTCAGCGCCACCGTCCAAGGTGCCGCTGGGTAATTTGTAATTAATATGAGCAACTTGGTCATAACCTTGTTCGTAATCGCTTATCACCATTACGTCGCAGTCGTGCTCGGCATGGCTTTCAAAGCGAAACCAGATACCCACATCCGCCATTAAGCGTTGTATAAATTCAAAATCGCTTTCTTGCCATTGGGTAATAAATTCCCTGGCTGGGTAGTGCTCTTTAAGTTCAAGGCGGTAGTCTATGCCATTAAGTCCGTGGCTTCTAAGTATTTGTTCAACCACGCTTACTACGCTTTGGTTCTGGAATATGGCACAGTTG
>NZ_LZHM01000094.1:0-1097 GCF_001690875.1 Gilliamella sp. wkB18 | reverse complement strand
GTGGACGAAGCGCACGAACATGTCAAAAGCAACTGGCAACTAGAAAAAGAAGAGCGCATTAAACCGTTATTCTGTATTAAACAATCGATAGTAATTCAGAGGATAATAAACCTTGTATGATCGTAATTGTGTAAAAAACACACCATAAATAAGTAGGGCAAAGCTCACGCTAATACGAAAGTAAAAGACAATATTTTTTGTTTAGGTACATTCGAATATTTATATCTTTTTGAATTTAAATTAAAAATTGGTGTTTCTTGGTGGAACGATAGAAATTGGAAAAAGCCTACTTACGACTTATTAAAAATCAATAAGTTAAAAATCTTTAAAAATTTAAAAAATCTGGTAGAATTTGTTGGTCGCTATAGCTGTAAATAAAACAGATAGCTACAATTAGAGTGTTCCCTGTATACACAGGGATAAACCATAGCAGGGCGTCCTAATGCTGGAAAATCAAGCGTGTTCCCTGTATACACAGGGATCCCCCTTTATCTTAATGCTAAAACCCTAACCCCACTTAATTGATAAAATTTTAAGTGGGGCTTAAAAGCAGCAACCTAAAAAAACATGACTCACTAAGCTTATCTTAAATTTCAATAAATTAAGTTTAATTAAATATTGCAAATTATGTAAAAACCGTGTAATTTTATGCCTGATTTTAGTTATCATTATTGATTATTAAAATTACCGATAAAAACAGATAAATATAACAAAACTAAATAAAAATAAGTAGCAAGGTAATAAAGGAAAAAAATGGTAAAACATTTAGATAAAATCATCGAACAAGCAGGACAAGCAGGACAAGCAGGACAAGCAGGACAAGCAGGACAAGCAGGACAAACAGGGAAAGACTTGCTTAGCCAATTAACAAATAAAGTTAGTCACAACCGTTATACACTAACCATTGATGAACTCAGCGCTCCTATATCGGTGTTAAACGTCAAAGGCGAAGAGGCCTTAAACCAGCTGTGGCATTACACCATTACTTTTACCAGTGCCAATAAAACCCTATCTACCGATGCTTTTTTAAACCAACCGGCTACTTTCTCATTTAATTCTGTTGTAAGCGATGCGCTCAGTTCTGCAATCCGTGCCTT